>DAONFR010000011.1:0-8549 GCA_035403725.1 Minisyncoccota bacterium
AGCCTACAAGCCTTTTGCCCATGATAAATTTGATGAAACCAATGAAAATGGCTGTCAATTTTTAGGTTTGATTACTTTAGTTGATCCTTTAAAACCCACAGCCAAATCTACTATTGCCGCTGCTAAAAGATTAGGTATTCAAGTAAAAGTTATCTCTGGAGATAGTCCCGAAGTTACTGGTAAGATAGGCCAAGAGATTGGCTTGATTAAAGATATGGCAGGGGTGATTTTAGGAAAGGACTTAGAAGCTCTTCCGGAGGATGACTGGTTTGAAGTAGTTAATAACCATCAAATTTTTGCCAGAGTAGCGCCAGAAACAAAGTTAAAAATTATAAAGGCCTTACAGACTAAATATAGTGTTGGCTATTTAGGAGAAGGTATTAATGACGCCCCTGCCTTAAAAGTAGCCGATGTCGGATTGGTGGTTAGTCAAACTAGCGATGTGGCTAGAGAAGCGGCTGATATTTTACTTCTAGATACCGATTTGAAAACTATTATCAAAGGCATTGAGAATGGCCGTTTGATTTTTGCCAATATCAACAAATATATTAAGTGTGCTCTCTCTAGCAATTTTGGGAATTTTTATTCTATCGCTATTCTCTCTTTGGTCTTAACATTTTTACCAATGTTGCCATCTCAAATTCTTCTAGAAAATGTTTTAAGTGACTTCCCTCTTCTCGCTATTGCTGACGACACTGTTGATGCTTCGGAATTACATAAAACTAAAACTTACCAAATTAAAAACATTCTGCCATTAATCCTTTTACTGGCTGCAGTAAGCTCCATTATGGACTTTACTTTCTTCTTCTTCTTTCGACATTATTCCCAAACCACCTTGCCCACCCTTTGGTACTTAATGAGTCTTTTAACAGAAATAGTTTTAATTTTCTCTGTACGTTCTAAGAAACCAATTTGGAAAACTACTAAAATTAGCAAAACGCTCTGTGGCATGTGTCTAATAACATTATTAATTGGTATCAGTCTTCCCTACCTTCCTCTGGGGCAAAAATATTTATTGTTTGTCCGCCCTCCAATGCAAGGTCTGATAGTCATCGGTGGGTTACTAATTATTTATGCCGCTCTTAATGAATTGATTAAAAAGTTATATTATAATAAACTAGCAGTAAATAATTCAAAACAAATCCATTATGCTATTAAATAATCTTGAGATTGGCGACATAAAAACTGGAGTTATTAATGCCTTTATTGAAATTCCAAAGGGAGGTAGAAACAAATATGAGTATGACGAGAAACTAGAAGCTTTAAGGCTAGATAGAATTTTATCTTCCCCTATTTTTTATCCGACCGATTACGGCTTTATTCCTCAAACACTCGCTGATGACGGAGATCATTTAGATGTTCTAGTAATTACTGAATCACCAGCTTGCCCCGGGTGCGTGGTAAAAGTAAGGGTTATTGGAGCCTTAAAAATGACTGATGAAAATGGTTTGGATTATAAGATTGTCGCCGTTGTGGAGAACGATCCCATGATGGCTAAAAAATTTGATATCGCAGATCTTAATGAGCATCTGCTAAGAGAAATTAATCATTTCTTTGATGATTATAAGACTTTAGAAGATAATAAATTTTCCAATGTGGAAGGTTGGAAAAACAGAGAATTTGCCTTACAAGAGATTGAGAGATGTGCTCTTGTTTACAAGAACAAAAACCATTAATTCCTAGGTGGACTAAAAAACCAATCTCTTCTGAGGTTGGTTTTTTTGAATCTAGTAATTCTTATATTCTTTTAATCTATCTACCAAGTTTTGATTCCCACGTATTTTTTCTATCGCCTTGGCTTCAATTTGTCTGATTCTTTCACGGGTAACTCCTTTAGCCTCTCCTACTTCTTCAAGAGTATGCATAACACCGTCTTCCAAGCCAAAACGCATAGTAATAATCTCTTTCTCCCTTTCGGTTAAAGTGCTTAAAGCTCTTTGCAATTCTTCTTTTAAAAGAGTGTTAACAGTTTGGTCAACAGGGCTAAGGCTATTATTATCTTGTTGGGTGTCTCCAATAGTATTACTGTCCTCGTCGTGACCAAGAGGCTGATCCAGCGAAAGGGTTTCTTGCGATATCTTAATAATGTTTCTAATTTTATCTACCGATTCATTCATTTCTACAGCGATTTCCTCAGGAGTCGGTTCTCTTTCTAACTGTTGCATCAGCTCGTGCCTCTTCTGGTTAAACTTAGTCATTGTTTCTACCATATGCACAGGGATTCTGATAGTGCGCGCTTGTTCTGCCAAAGCTCGAGTAATAGATTGTCTGATCCACCAGGTAGCATAAGTAGAAAACTTAAACCCTTTACGCCAATCAAATTTGTCTACGGCCCGAGACAAACCAATATTCCCTTCTTGAATCAAATCAAGAAAACTAAGTTGTTTACTGCGATTAACATATTTTTTAGCAATACTTACAACTAATCTCAGGTTAGCCTGAATCATTTTTTGTCGAGCTTCTTCGTCCCCCACCTGACATTTTTTAGAGACTTCTCTTTCTTCTAAATTCGTGAGTAAAGGAATTTTTCCTATTTCCGTCAGATAAGACTGCACATTATCTGGCATAGTGCGCATACTTTCTGCACTAATGAGCTTTTCAAGCTCTTCTCGGCTGACTTCCTCCTCTTTGCTACTGTTGATAAAATCTTGTGTTTCCACTACCTCTATATTGTTCTGGAATAATTTATCATAAAGCTCTTCCAAGAGACCGATATCATTTTCAACATTAGGTAAAGTCTTAAGAATTTCGGATTGAGTAATAAAGCCTCTTTCCCTGCCCTTGGAAATTAATTCTTCCAAGATACGGGTCTTTTCATCTTTGACAGTTCGGCTAGTCTTTTTCTTAGATTTCTTGCCAGTTTTTTTAGAAACCAGCCCCTTTCCCTTGGGTAATTTGCTCTTGCTCTTTGCTACAGAAACTTTAACTTTCTTTTTGGGAGCAAGTATTTTTTTTACCTTTTTGGCCTTAGCGATGGAGGGTTTCTTGGCTTTGAGTGTAGATTTGGAGCGCTTAGGAGCTTTGACCACCTTCTTTTTTTTGTTTTTTGTGTTTGCCATGGCGCAATAGTTATAACAAAGTTTGTAATTAATTCAAGGGCCAGGATTCTTGTTCTTCGCTGGCCAAGCTTTTCAGCTGATTCAGCAGCTGACTGATTTTTTCTATTTGCTCCTGACTATTTGTTTGAGATTTTTCTAATTCGGCAATTTGGTTATTTACCCGACTAATCTCATTTTTAAAATGTAACTGTTTGAGTTCATTGAGGGAGGTTTCTATTTCTGCACCGAGGTCACATTTGGTGATAGTGAGAATACTGCATTCGTTTTCTCCATAAAGTTCTAATTCATCTAGCTGACTCACTAAATTGGTGTCCAATTCTTTACTGACGAGTTCTTGATGAGAAGCAATCTGTAATTCTGGCGCTAGCACGATTTGGTCAATCAATGTTTGTTCGGCAGCATCAAAAAATAAATGATATTTTTCTAAAATCTTGACTAAATCTTCTCCATGATAATCACTTTTAAGTAGTAGCGCTAAAGTTCTTTTGGAAAGAATCTCTCTTCTATCGATAAGTTTATTACTACCCAGACTATAGACTTCAGCTTCCTCGTTTGGCCTATCGGCTCTGGTCACGAATTCCTCTTTCACTTTAAGTAGCTCATCTTCTAAGACCGAGAAATCAATGCCAGTAAAACTAGCTAGCTGAGATAGCCAATAGGATTTATCTATAAGATCTGGAAGATATTTTATTTTTGGTAAGAAATAAGATACTACTGCCTTTTTCCCGTCCAAGTTGCTCACATCTCCCTTATTCTTTGAGAGGTTAAAAAAGAATTGCATAACAGGGATAGCAGTTTGGGGTAAAGCCGCTGCACCATCCTTATGCTCTCGGCTGAAATCAGCCATATCTTTCCCTTCCGGTAATTCTAAAATGCTCACTTTGAAACCTTTTTGCAAGGCTAGAGCGATACTTCTCTCATCGGCATTTTGACCAGCCTCGTCCATATCAAAACCTAAAATCAAATTTTCAGAATATTTTTTAAGGATAACTAGCTGATAAGCAGTGAGAGCAGTCCCAGAAGAAGCTACTATATTTTTTAACCCATTTTGCCAACCCATAAGCATATCCATCTGACCTTCTACAATCACTATCTGGTTACGAGAACGTAAATCATTTTTAGTAACATCTAAGCCATACAAGATTTTACTTTTGTCATAAACCAAGGTTTGAGGAGTATTCACATATTTGCCTACCGCCTTAGGGTCTTTTACTGTGCGGAGTGGTCTTTTGTCAAAAATACGTCCCGTGAAACCTACAATCCGACCGAAGGCATCTTTTAAAGGAAACATTATTCTTCCTCTAAAACGGTCATAAATCTTACTGGAATTACTTTGGTCACTAGCTAGCAGGGCTAAACCTGTCCCTAAAATATTACCAGCCTTATATCCTTTTTGAGACAAATGTTTTGATAACGATTGCCAATCATCTAGAGCAAAACCAATGCCAAACTGAGCGATAGTCTCTTTGGTGAGCCCTCTATCAAGCAAATATTTAAGAGCCTCTTCATCTTTTTCTAAATTGCTAACAAAGAATTTATCAGCTTCTTCATTAATTTCTAAAAGAGTATTCTGTTCTGATTGTAATTTAGCATCCCGAGGTTTTAATTCCACTCCGGCTTTAGCTGCTAATATTTTCAGAGCCTCAGGAAATTCCAAATGCTCCATCTTCATCAGGAAACCAAAAGCATCTCCACCGGCCCCGCAACCAAAACAATGGAAAATTTGCCTATTAGGAGAAACGATAAAAGAAGGGGTCTTTTCATTATGAAAAGGACAAAGGCCTTTATAATTGGAGCCAGCTTTGGAAAGCTTTACATACTCCCCAATTACTTGGACTATGTCTAATCTACTTTTAATTTCTTCTAATTGACTATCCATATTTTATGTTTAGAGATTATGCCATTGCCAAGGAGTCACATAGAGACGAACTTTTTCTAGATAACCCTTAAAGGCGGTAAAGGCTCCCAAAAGATTATTTACCGGCAGATTAGTTTTGGGAAATTTGAACTCTATATTTTGACCCTTTAAATCAAACGCTAAGTCGAAATATTGTTTATTAGCCGAAGTCAAATCAATCACCCGAACCGATTTTTTCAAATTATTGTTAATCACTATAAGGTACTTGGGAGTGTCATTGAAGCTTAAATTGACATACTGAGGATAGAAATAAAGGTATAATCTGGAACCCACAGCTATTTTACCAGTAAAGCCAATTCTAAACAACAAATTGATATCATTTTTATTATTTACTACAGAAAAGCTTTTTATATGAAAACCTTTCCCTAAGTAACCCAAAGCATAGTTAGTCGGTAAATTAGTAGGTGTTTCTATATCAGTAATGTCACCATTGGAACTTTCCGACCAGTTAGGATTTGTATAATAAGAACTAGTATCTTTAATTTGGAAGAAAATTTCGTTTTGCCTGATAAAGGATTTTAAAGTAAGGCTTGAACGTAATTGAGTAGTATACTGCTCAAGAGCTTTTTCTTTTGTGGTCTCTTCCTCCGTCGTTAAATTAAAATTCTTATAAGTAAAATAATCTTCACCAATATAACTGGGCGGTACCAAATAGCTATAAGGAGAATACCTTAATGGATCAGGGTAATAATGCTGATGGATTAAATAACTATACATCTTAGGTGCGACTGTTAACGTGTTAACAGCGGCATGAGCGAATAAGGCAGCGGCTTGATGGTCAGGATGGACATCCAGATCGGTGGGCAAAAATACTTTAGTAGGTTGATAAACATCCACTATTTTTAGCATGTCGCTCATTATGGATTTGGCATTATAGGACGCGCCGAGAGTTTGAGCGATATCGTAAGGTACTTTATTGGTGGCAGTAATGGTATTTAAAAAAGAGCGCCCATTCCAATAGCCCTGCCAAATTCTTAAGGTTCCGCCATCGGGATAGCCTAAAAAATATAAATCAGTAGATTTTAAACCTAAGATATTTGTGCCATTAGTCGCCTCTTGGGCTCTTTTTTTACCCAAGTTTCTGTATTGCAGAGGGGTTAATAAAGCATTTTTTCTATCGATCCAAGCCGCCAATTCATTATGGTCTCCCAAGGTTAAATAAATAACTTTTACTTGAGCACCTTTTTCTTTTGCTCTTTGAATATAACCGCCCATGCCCAATGTTTCATCATCAGGATGTGGGGCTATAATTAAAACCCTATCGCTAGCTGTCGGTTCTTCTATTTGATTCTCGGGTTTTAAGATTTGAATAAGGATAGGCCAATTTTCTAATTTTCGGCCAATCAAAATATAGTTTACTATTCCAAAAAGAAATAGAAGACTAAATAGACCAATAAGAATCTTAATAAGATTCTGACTGGCCGCTGTTTTAAGAATATGAATAACCATTATTATCTACTCTTGTTTAGCTGAAGCTTGTTCGCTAGATTGAGCTTCTTCAAAATGCTGGAATTAAAAGTGCTGAGCAATTTTCCTTTTTCTTGATGCCTTTCGAAGGCCAAATCAATAAGCTCTTTTAAAAGCTCCGGAAAATCTATACCACTCGCTTTCCAAAGATGATGATACAACGTACCGGGCAAAGGATTAATTTCATTGGCATAAATTTTACGACTAACTCTATCGTATAAGTAATCTACCCGAGCCGTTCCCCAACAACCTAAAAGTTTATAGATTTTAATACTGAGCTCTTCTATTTTTTTAGTATCTTCAGGATTGATTTGAGCGGGAATCACTAAATTATGTTTGGCTTTACCCAATTGAGAGCCACCATCATTTAAATATTTTTCTTCATAGTTAAAGAAGTCAGCGTCAAAGAGAGACTCCTGAATAAGAGAGGCTTTGGGCTCGTTACCGCCCAGAACCGCGCAAGTGAGATCGGCTAAGTTTTTAATTCCCTCTTCCACCACTACTTTATCATCATAATGCAGGGCGACATTAATTGCCTCCATAAGCTCTTCATTGTTGTTTACTTTGGTAATACCAATAGAAGAACCTAATCTTGCTGGCTTCACAAAAATCGGAAAATCTAATTTGCTTTTAACTTGCTTGATTATTTCATTCTCGTGTTTGTCCCATTCGTGGCTGGTAAAAGTAAGGAAGGCCGCTGTTTCTATTTTATTACCTAAATAGAACTGTTTGGTTAAAGCCTTATCCATAGCGATAGCGGAAGACGCCACATCGCAACCAACATAAGGAATGTTAAACATTTCAAATAATCCTTGGATAGTACCATCTTCGCCATTCTGACCGTGGAGAGCTGGAAAAGCTAAATCAATCACTATTTTTTTACCGAAGAGACCTTTCTTTTTTAAAACCATCTTGCCCTTAGATTCCTCCAAATCTAAAACATAATTATGAAAATGACTTAAATCATGATCGGTCTGAAACATTTTTATATCACCCAAGGAATCACTCACATACCATAAGCCATTCCTACCGATATAAACGGGAGTGACTGTGTGACCAAGACCTTTAAGACCAGCAATAATAAATTGAGCAGTGATGATACTAACGTCATGCTCAGGGCTTCGGCTGCCAAAAAATACTCCGATATTCATATAAAAACAAAAAATTAAATTACTATAAAAATAAGCTAACTTTTACTGGTAATTATCAGTCCAGTCATTCTGAAAAATAATAATGTCTCCTGGCTTCAAGATATTTTTGATATCCGAATGGGCGGAATCAGCTGAAGGGTAAATAGTTAAATTATCTTCCGAAAAACCTTTGCTTAAGAGTCCTTCACGAATATATTCAGATACACTGTTTTTAATCAAAATGACTTTATCGGCAGCTTCGGCTAGATTTTCTCCTAATTCATGATGAATTTTTTCAGAGGCTTTACCCATCTCTACTAAACCAGGAGTTAAATAAATTTTACGTCTATCACTGAAACGCTTTAAAACTTTCACAGCCTCCCTAGCGCCAGCAGGATTCCCGTTATAACTATCATCGATGATTAAAACATTCTGGGCAGTTAAGATTGGCTCTAGCCTATGAGAAACTGGCTGTAAACGATTAAAGCCTCTTTGAATTTCTGCAGTTGAAAGACCTAACTTTAAAGCAATTTCTATTACTCCCATCAGTGTGCCCAAGATGTAATCACCAATAAGAGAAGTTCTGAAATGACCAATAATATTTTCTCCCTCAGCTTCACTGAGGTCAAATTCTAATCCTTTGGCGTCAGGTAAATAGACTTTATTTTTTATAGTATAAGGAGTACGAGAAAATTTGCTTTCAGAATAAAAATTAACTTCCCTTTCGCCAACAAATTTTTTGTAATTATCTAGAATATAATCATTATCAGCATTTAAGAAAACTGGCGCCTTTAACTTAGAGTTAGTAACAATTTCAAATTTCCCTAAGATAGTGTTTTTGATGGAACCAAACCTTTCAAGATGGCTTTCGTTGATACCCGTGAGAACAGCAATATCGGGTTTAGCTATGCGGCAGAGGTCTTTTATATCCCCTACCTTATAAGCCCCCATTTCAGCTATAAGGATATCAAATTC
>DAONFR010000012.1:0-8356 GCA_035403725.1 Minisyncoccota bacterium
TGGCTATGCATTATTCATTGGCTGAAATAGCCGAGAGATTAGAAGTAAGGGAAGAGCATCTGCAGCTTTTAGAAGAAGAGGGGCTAAATCGTATTTTACCCGAAGTTTATGTGTATTCTATTCTAAAAAAATACTGCAATTTTCTTCATTTAGACTATGAGCAAGCTTTAAAACTGTATAAGAATGAAGTAACAGCAATCAAACTTCCTGGCGAAAGCGATTCGCTGACTAGCTTTAGGGATAATATTGCTCGTAAAATTAATTTGAACTATAGAAAATTAATCATTGGCTTTCTGTCAGCAGTAGTTTTATTTTTTGGTGCTTATCAACTAGACATGCTTATAGGCAAACCAGGTTTAATAGTAAAAGATTTAACAGAAAATATGCAGGTCAGTGAGCCCTTTATTAATATTACTGGACAAGTAGCCCGCACTCAAAAACTATTATTTAATGGTCAAGAAATACTATTAGATAACGGTCGAGATTTTCAGGTGGATAATTATAATTTAACGAATGGTTGGAATACTTTAAAATTTGAAGCTTATAATCATTTAGGACGGGTAACCACCAAAGAGTATCATATAGAATTTATAGGTGGTACCGAAGAGTCGGCAGCATCCACCACTTCAACCACAACCACAACGACAGCTACTACTGAAATGACTACAACGACTATAAGCCAGTAAACAATTGGCGTGAGACGCATTTTGTGTTATTATAATGAGCAATTTGTAGTTCGGCTTAGCTCACTACAAGTAAAGTCTAAGGTTTAGGGGTCGTGCTCTTGAGAATCGGTTCGTCTTCGCCAAATGGCGAAAATAGATTGTAAATTGTAAATTAAAATTTATTTATATTTTACAAGTTATTAATAACGTAAGAACGAATAAATTTTGTATTTATGCCCAAAACGACAGCTAAAAAAAATAGCTCTTTGGACGAAGATAAATTTGCCGACGTGATCGCTGGAATAAGAGATCGCTTTGGTGAAGGGTCCATAATGAAACTTGGGGACGTAAGCAAGGTAAATGTAGACGTTATTCCTACTGGAGCCCCTTCCTTGGATATTGCCTTGGGTGTCGGGGGTATTCCTAGGGGAAGAATTATAGAAATTTATGGTCCAGAATCTTCTGGTAAAACTACCTTATGTCTTCATATCGTTTCTCAGGCCCAGAAAATGAAAGGCAAAGCAGCCTATATAGATACTGAACATGCACTTGACCCTGAATATGCCAAAAAAATAGGGGTCAAAATAGACGATTTGCTTATTTCTCAGCCAGACAATGGGGAACAGGCTTTAGATATAGTAGAAGCACTGGTAAGGTCCAATGCTGTGGATGTGATTGTAGTAGACTCAGTAGCCGCCTTAACTCCCAAAGCTGAATTAGAAGGAGAAATGGGGGACCAACATATTGGTCTCCAGGCGCGTCTTATGTCTCAAGCACTAAGAAAATTAACTGCTATTTCTGCCAAATCAAAAACAGCCATTATCTTCACCAACCAAATCAGAATGCAAATAGGTATGATGTTTGGTAATCCTGAAACTACGCCTGGCGGTAAAGCCCTAAAATTTTATGCCTCAGTTAGAATAGAGATGAGGCGTATGGCTCAGATTAAGAAAGGGGATGAAATTATCGGTAATCGAGTAAAAGTAAAAGTAGTAAAAAATAAAGTAGCCGCCCCTTTTAAAGTCACTGAACTGGATGTGGTTTATAATGAAGGTATTTCTTATGGGGGTGACTTGTTATATCTAGGTTTGAAATACAATCTAATAAAGCGTTTGGGCACAACTTATTCTTTTGAGGGTACCAAATTAGGTGTGGGCGTGCAAAACTCTAAGATATTTTTGAAAGAGAATCCCGAAATTGGTATTAGTCTTTTAAAAAAGATTAATTCAGGAGAAGTTGTGGCTACTCCGCTCACTCTTCCAAATAGTGAGGAAGAAACCAAAGAAGAATAAATATTAAAATTAGAAATAAATTAAATTATGGAAAAAATGTTTTATAAAATAGCTCTTCTTTTTAAAGGTGCTTTAACTGAAGAAGAAGCCAATACAGAATATACTAAAGTAGTAGAAGTGCTCAAAGTGCATGGCAATATTGCCCAAGAAATAAAACCCAATAAAATTGGTTTAGCTTATCCTATAGCCAAAAGTACAGAAGCCTATTTTGCCACCATCAAATTTGAACCCGCTGAAGATGTCGTTGTTGATTTTAAAGATTGGTTCATGAAGATCAATGTTTTAAGAGTCCTTATTACCAAAAATGACAATTTAACTGTAGAAAAAGTAGCTGGTTTTTCTCCTATTATAAAAGCGGTTGAAGAAGAAGTTCCTGAAATACCTGTAGAAGTAGAAAGTACTAGCGAGTTGGAAGCCTCAACTGCTGCCGAAGAGACTATTGCTCCAGTAGCAGAGGTAGAAACCACAATGGCCCCAGAAACCCCAGAAGTTGAATCTAAAAAAGAGCCAGAAGTAGATATGAATGCACTTGATGAAAAATTAGAAGAGCTTTTGAAATAGGACATATTTTTTTGTTTCAAATTTAAATTTTAGTATGAATTTAAACAAAGTATTCCTCATTGGTAATTTGACTCGTGATGCTGAACTGAAAACTTTACCAAGCGGTAATCCAGTCATTACTTTCGGTTTAGCCACCAATAGAACTTATACTGGTAAAACTGGCCAGAAACAAACAGAAACAGAGTTTCATAATTTGGTGCTTTGGGGAAAGAGAGCGGAAATTTTGGCTCAGTACCTAACCAAAGGTAAAATGATTTTTGTTGAGGGTAGATTAAAAACTACTTCTTGGACTAGTCCTAGTGGAGAAAAAAGGAGCCGCATAGAAGTAATTGTAGAAGACCTACAATTTGGTCCTAAATCCACGGTTGGGGCAAGCAGGGGTGGAGATAGCGAGCCCAAGGAAGAATTAGCCACCGTTTCTGTTGACGATGTGCCACAAGGTGGTGAAGAGGGTTTAGTAGACAAAAATAGCGAGGATGATTTCTTAGAAAATATTCCTTTCTAACCAGTGATGAAAAAAACGACCCTTAAGGGTCGTTTTTTATTCTTCGTCTCCGCCAGTTATTTCTCCTCTAAAGTATTTTGGCATATTCTCTTTCAGGGCTAAAATAATTTCCTCCAAATCTCCACCGAAAATTTTATCTAAATTATGCCAAGATTGTTTTATCCTATGGTCAGTCACCCTATCTTGAGGAACGTTATAGGTTCTTATTTTTTCGCTGCGGTCGGCTGTGCCTATTTGGGCCTTTCTTTCGGCAGTTAAATTGGCTGTCATTTTTTCTTGCTGATCTTGCCAAAGTTTTATTTTTAGCATTTCCATGGCTTTGTCCCTATTTTGTCTTTGAAAACGCTCACTTTGACAACTAACTATTATACCAGTGGGTTTGTGAGTGATTCTTACTGCGCTTTCAACTTTCTGAACATTCTGACCGCCTGCGCCCGATGATCGATAAAAAGTTTCTTCTATATCTTCTGGCCTGACTTCAATGGGAATAATAGCAATTTTGGGTAAGATGGCAACAGACGCGGTTGAAGTGTGAATACGGCCATTTTTTTCAGTTTCAGGAACTCTTTGTACCCTATGAACACCACCCTCATATTTCAGAAGAGAATAAGCCTCGCTGTCTTTAATTTCAAAAGTAGCTTCTTTGATACCTCCAATTTCATTAGTGCTCGAATCAAGTAGGGCAGTAGGCCAATTTTGACGTTCAGCATAATGGTTGTACATTTTTAAGAGGTCGGAAGCGAAAATAGCGGCTTCGTCACCGCCAACACCAGCTCTAATTTCTAAAATAACACCCTTAGTTTCTAATTCACTTTCTTTTTGGTTTTCCCAATTGTCTATTTTAGCTTGTAAGAGAGCTAAATCCGCTTGATAAACTGCAATCTCGTCTTTAGCTATTTGGGTTAGTTCTTCATCTTCATTCTTGGTTACTAAACTCTCGTCTTGGGTAATGGCTAATTGTAGCTGCTCTCTTTTTTCTAGCACAGGCAAATACATATCTATAGTGGCCAAGCGTTTATTGGTGGATTTCATTTCAGGACCATTTTTAAAAAACTCAGGGTCGCTGAGTTTTTTAAGAAGCTCTTCCTTTTCTTTTTGGAGCTCGTTTAAATCCATAAATTAAATTCTTTTTCCAGTAGTCTGCTTCTTTACTCTCACCTTTTTTTCTACTTTTTTGGATTTTAATTCAGCACTAACAGCAGCTCTCTTTTGGAACTTTTTGACTCTACCAGCCGTGTCTACCAATCTTTCTTCGCCCGTATAAAAAGGGTGACATTGTGAACAAATTTCTACGTTAAGTTTGGGGACTGTTGATCCTACTGTAAATTTATTACCGCAAGAGCAGGTAACTTCGGCTTGGGGGTAATATTTGGGATGAATTTCTTTTTGCATTGAGATTATCTTTAATTAACTTGCCTATTATACACTATTTTATGATTTAGGGCAAGAAGATTCTTTAGAAATGGCTTGCAAGAAAGGCTCTCCTCATCTATACTTAATAAGAGATAATATTATTTAATAACAGAGCCACGTTTATGAAAATTCTTTCCAAGGAAACAATAATTAAATTCAGTGTTATTTTGGGCAGTGTTTTGGTGGTAATTATTGCTATAACTTTAGCAAATCATCTTTATTTTTCTTTCCAATCTAGGGCTCGTAAGGGTTTAGAATCTTGCCAAAAATTTTCAGGTACCACTTTGAATGTTTATTCAGGTAATCAATCAACTGCAATTATTGTTGATCACCCTTATTGTAAGGTCAATATTTTGGGGCAAGCTACTTTAATAAACACTTTTGATACAAACAGTCTCAGAACTGTAAAGCCAGGAGACTTGATAGTGAGAGTAATCAATTTGGCTGATTACTTCAAGGTGGGTAATCCTCTGACCATGGAAATGGATGCAGAAGTAGCCAATAATCCCAAAATCATGAGTGCTATTATGAACTCTGATATAGGTGGTAACGGCAAGGTTTTTAAGTTAAAAAAACCTACAGGGTATGTTTCTATTTGTGGCGAAGTAAAAATTCCTGGTCTTAACGAAACTAATTTTGTCGTAACTCCTAGTGATAACATAGAAAGAGCTTTTTCTACTAACCAAGTTTCTTTTTGCTCAAAGGTATTAAATACTGAGCAAATGCCTTTCTTAGGTATTGCTTTTAAAGTACCAGAGGAGGGGAATATGAATATGAAACTTTATATTCCTCCTGAGGCTAATCAAGGAGTAAATGTGCCAGTAGCAGACTTCGTTAATTATCATGATTCGTTTTTGCCTTTTGATAAAGCCTATTTAACTATTAACCATTAATACTTAAAATGAAACAATTTCTTAAATATTTTTTGGTTGTCAGTATTTGTTTTTTAGGCATTAGAGGTATTTGGGCTGCTGATAATATAGATAGTTTTTCAGAAAATACTAAGCAAGAACTGACAAACCAATATTTGAAATGTTTTTCTGCAGAAGATCAAAAAACTTATGCGACTGTAATTACTGATGCTATAAACAAGGCTTTAAGCAGTAAGTATTGTCAATGTGGTGCTCCAGACAAAACAGGTGAGCAAATGATAGGCACGGTTATGGAAAACACTGGCAGTAACCAAGCTTCTACTGTAGAAGGTAGGGCAGAGTTATACGCCAAAGATGATTTAGAAGATCAAGTTTCTGAATTAAATAAAGGATTAGAGCAGTTGAATGGGGCTACCATGGGAACAGCGGCTGGAGACAAGTTCGCTGCTCTTAAAGCCAAGCGTGATGCGTTAAGAAACGGTGTTCAATCGTGGTATGACCATAGTAATCTGACTAGCCGTTCTCAAAATGTTGATTGTACGGCAATCAAGAAAGCTCTGCCACCAGATGACGGCTTGTCTATTTTTGATTACAACGCTAGTCAAAGTAATTATTCAGGGGATGGTTTTGCTAAGACTGATAGCCAAGGCAATCAAACCTTTATAACTCCAACGGATGTGTTCGTGGCTGATAGTCAGAGTTTTTCTGACTCGGCAGCGATTTTACTTAAGAAATGCTTAGCTGCTTGCAAAACAAAAGGAGGTACCTCTAATGATTGTACTAAAATTTGCAATGTTCCTCGCTGCGGATGTCGCGATACTGACAATAATGGAGTTTTAGAGGCAGTCTGTGAAGCTGCGCAATTTGGTCCTGAATGTATGGGGGTAGCCAGTTGTAACATTAGAATGTGTGATGATCCTGTTTTGGCAAACAGTTTGGTTGGTAATACAAATTTAGGTGACCTGGTCGCTAAGTATTATCCTAGCTCTAGCGTTGGAAAAGCTTCGACAAGTACTGGCTCTAACATTCAAATAGCTCAAGTTAGCTCATCTAGAGTATGTACTGCAGATGGCTGTGACATTACTCTAACCAGTGCGGTAGACAATCAATTCCAAGCCGGGTATTTAAAATGGGATACTGGTGCTCAAGATGCGTCTCTTGTAAATAGTCTAATGGCTACTAATGGACGAATTGAGCTATTTGCGGGTAAGCCCAAAACTATTCATCTGAATACAACCTTGGCAAACGAATTGCAATTAAGCGATGGTACTCGCATTGAATGTTTAAGCTGCAATGGTGGTGATAATACCTTGGCCAATCGTTTTAGTACTGGTTGTGACAAAGAAGGGGAGACAAATCCTCATGCTGAATGCAAAGCTTTTTACGGTTGTGGGAAATCTGAACCTACGTATGGCTGTTATCGTTTTAATACCTGTGGAGTTAATGAGTGTAATGATTATGCCCTGGATGCTAATGGTCAGAAACCTCAGTCCTCTGATTGTAAGAAGAGATAAGTCTTAAAAAGGTTAGAAAATAGTCTCTCTAAGCCAGAATTCTTGCTTAAAAAGGTCTTTTATGTTATTTTGTAAGGGTTATAAAACGCTGTTTTAAAGCGCATTTAAAGTTTTTGAACCAATTATGATCCAGGATTTACCGATAGAAATTTTTAAGCCTAGTATAGAAAATAAAACCACCATTAAAGACATGATGGAGGCTGGTTTGTTTTACGGTCACAATAAGACAACTAATCATCCTAAGGCTTTACCGTACGTTTTAGTCTCTAAGCATAGCTTTGCTATTTTGGACCTCAATAAAGTCATAGAATCCTTAGGTAAGGCCAATGATTTTATTAAGAGCCTTTATGCTCAAGGAGAGCAAATCTTAGTAGTGGGAACTCTCGCTAGTTCTAAAGGAGCCGTGGAACAATTCGCCACCAAATATGATATGCCATACGTTACTGAACGTTGGCTAGGTGGCACTCTGACTAATTTTAAAACAATTAAGGATAGAATTAATTATTACCTAGATCTGGAGGAAAAGTTTAAGAGCGGAGAAGTTGCCAAGTATACCAAGAAAGAACAATTGAAATTAGAAAAGAAACTACAATCATTAAAAAGCAAGTTTCTTGGCCTCAAAAATCTGACCAAATTACCAGCAGCGGTGCTTATTGTTGACCCTAAAATTCATATGACCGCCCTGCTTGAGGCTAGAATTATGAAGGTGCCAGTGATTTCTATTTTAGACAATGATGATAATCCAGAATTGGTTAATTATCCTATAGTAGCTAATGATAGCGCCAGAAGTTCCATTGAATATATTTTTAAAGAATTAGACAAGGGACTTTCCGGAGTGAAGAGTGGTAAGGTTAAATAAATAAAAGCTTATATACTTATTATGATTAGCGCGGCAGACGTATCCAAATTAAGAGAAGCAACCCAAGCCTCAGTTATGGATTGCAAAAAAGCTTTGGAAGAGGCAGAGGGAGATTTTGATAGAGCTTTAGAAATAATTAAAAGAGAAGGACTTCTAAAAGCTGATAAAAAAAGTGGTAGAACAACTGAAGCCGGTGATATAGAAGCTTTACTAACCGCCGATGCAAAAAAGGGTGCTATCCTAGAACTCCGTTCTAATACTAGTTTCGTTTCTCAATCTGAGGATTTTAGATCTTTAGCAAAAAATTTAGTAGAGCAAGTTCTTACTACTGGTCAAGAAACAATCACTGCTCAGTCACTGCTTTCAAGCCAATATGCTAAGAATCCATCCGCTACAGTTGCCGATACATTAAAAGTTAATATTGCTAAATTTGGTGAGAACATAGAGATTGGCAATTGCGCTTATACTGAAACCAGTACTGGATTAATTGAAGCCTATATCCATAATGGTGGTAGAGTCGGGGTGCTTTTAAATCTTGATTCCGATAAATCAGAAGTGGTAGGAACAGAAACTTTTAAATCCTTGGCTCATGATTTGGCTATGCATATAGCAGCTATGAACCCCATGTATATTAGCCAGGAGGATATTCCTACTACTATGCTTGAAGACAAGAAA
>DAONFR010000013.1:0-7948 GCA_035403725.1 Minisyncoccota bacterium
TGACGACATAAAGTTGATTGGCCTTTTTTACTACTAATTCTATTACTAACTCTCCAATAATATAGACTAAAGCAGTCTTCAATAGGCCGTTACCATAGTCTTTAAGAAATCCATTCAAAGTAATCTTGCTATTCTTTAATAATGTTTCCCACTGTCGATTGAAAGTCATATTGTAATTAGTTTTAATAAAAAGATTGATTATTTTATTCTCAAACAATACGTCAGAATAATAATTAAGGCTAGAACTATTCTATAAATAGCAAAACCCTTGTAGCCTATTTTATCAATCCTGGTCATAAGAAATTTGATTACCAAATAGCTGCTTAAAGCCGTTACGCTAATAGCCAAAACAAGGGTACCGAAAGATATCGCCGCTATATTTTTTATTTCTAAGAGAGCTGCCCCTAAAATAGCTGGCATAGACAATAATAATGAAAACCGTGCAGCCATTTCTTTAGTAAAATTTCTGTTAAGAGCTGCTGTCATAGTGGCCCCTGATCGCGACACCCCGGGTACTAAGGCCAAAACCTGAGCTGCCCCAACAAATAATGCATCTTTGTGGGTCATATCATCCAAAGTAACTGTTTTTTTAGAATATTTATCAGCTAACCATAAAAGAATGCCAAAGATAATTAGACTACCAGCGGTAATTAATGGTTGCCTCAATAAAGTTTCTAATTGGTCATTAAAAACTAAGCCCACAATTACTACAGGCAAAGTAGCTATGACTAAAAACCAAAGCGTCTTGTGATTATAAGGACTACTCGTCTTCAACTGAGCCTTAGGGTTTAGTCCAAGCTGAATAATTTGGATCCAGTCTTTGAAAAAATAAATTACCAAGGCCAAGAGAGTCCCTAAATGAAGAGCAACATCAAAAGCCAAACCAGGATCGCTTATTTTAAAGAGCCATGGCAGAATCATTAGGTGAGCAGAGGAAGAAACTGGTAGAAGTTCGGTGAGACCCTGAATTAAACTCAAAACAATTATAGTTACAAGCATTTTAAGAAGATTTGTTTACCTTATTAACATAATTACAAAATTCACAATCAGGATTTTGAGGTGGTGGAGTTTCCTTATCTAAACATTGTCTCATCTCCATTAATGTTTTTTCTACCCAGTTGTCATTTCCTGTATAGCTTATTAATTCAATAGCAAATTCTAGTTTGGCGTCAAAAGCTTTTTTGTCTTTCTGTCCATTACAATATACAAAATAGCCAGTGTTAGAAACTTTGTAACCATTTTTGCGTAAGAGCCATTGATAAACTTCCATTTGACGCTTGTAACCTTCGTGATAATTCTGTCCGTCATCCAAATCAATTTTTCTAGTAGTGCTGGTAGCTTTATAATCTACCACCATTAATTCTCCCTGAGCATTTAGCCAAATATCATCAACTGCACCAAAAACTTCAAAATGGGCTGGTTCATATTTAAACCGTACCCCTTTAAAATTTTCTTGCCATTCCTTCAAGTGGGCATCTTTCAAAGGGACTGCATTAATACCATACTGTTCCATCAAGGGGTGCCTAGTGCCTTCTATTCTGTGAATATCAAACTCTTTCTTGAGTAAGGCATCGACAGCTGTATTCAAAGTAAAAGGGAAACCTGGCGGACGACCTACTCCAAGCTTAATATCAAAATAAAAGCAGCGAGGACAATCTCTATAAAGCTCTATCTTACTTCTACTTACTTTCCTATATGGCACCAGAGAGCTAGAAGAAGCCTCCGGTTTTTTAATCTCTTCCTCAGATGGGGTTAAATCAAATAAATTATTTTGCATAATGTAATCGTTTCTCTAATATAGCATAAACTCAGTCAGTCTTTAAATTCTGGTTCATGTGGTACATAATTAGTCTCTTTGACTAAAACGTTTTGCCGTGGCATTATATTTGAACGTACTTTACAAATAGAGTTCTGACAAGGAGGCCAGAATGGAAAGTAAAATCAGATGTTACCGAATCAGTGGCCATTATGGCTATCACCAGTTTGAAGAGACAACCTACTCTCCCACTCAGGCAAGAGCGGAGAGTAACGTCAGGTGGAGAATCCACAATGCAAACGGTCATATTCCAATCGGAGAAATCATAGTAACTAAAGTGGAGATCCTGAGCAAAGGCACTAACAAGTTTGAAAGAATTACGGAGAGGATCTCATGAAAAATCTTTTACGCGCTAGCTATAACGAAGGGCTGGAGAGAATAGCAACCTATGTCATTTTTATAGGATGGGCATTGGCCTATTGTGTCTGGCTTATAGGCATAGCCACCAGTGACCAAGCTATGACCAACATCCCTGGTTACATTTGCCTGGGGTTATCTATTATCATTGCCCTAGGCGCTCTCACCTATCTCCTGCGCACCAAGCGCTGATGTTCTTTCTTTATCTAAAAGACCGGCTATGTTCTACACCGGTCTTTTTTTTGTTCTCTCTTATTTACCAAAACGCCTTTTTCTTTTGGAATAATCCTCTATGGCCAATTTTAAATCGTTAGGAGTAAATTCTGGCCAATATTTTTTACTAAAATAAAACTCAGCATAAGCTGACTGCCATAATAAAAATCCTGACAGGCGCATCTCCCCGGAAGTTCTTATAATTAAATCTACTGGCGGCTGCCCCGCTAAATATAAATTTTTCTCTATATTCTCTTTATTAATAATCTCCCCCTCATGTGACAGCTTTCGACAAATAGAAATGATCTCTGACTGACCACCGTAATTTAAAGCCAAGTTTAGATTTCCCTTTACAGCTCCTATTGTCTTCTTTTGATTTTGTAAAATAATAGTTTTTAAAGGTTGGGCTAACTTATCTTTTTCCCCTATAATATTAACTTTAATGTCTTCTTTGCTGAATTCTTGAATGTATGTATTTATTTTTTTCTCAAAAAGACTCATAAGAAAATTAACTTCTTTTTCACTCCTATCCCAATTTTCTGTAGAAAAAACATAAAAAGTCACTGAAGTGATACCCAGAGAAAAACATGTTCTGGCTATAGTTTCTATGTTTTTGCACCCAGTTTTGTGCCCCTCATTAATAGATAAGCCATGGGCTTTTGCCCAACGTCTATTGCCATCTACAATAAAACCGATATGTTGCGGGATTTGGGTTTGCATATAATCAAATAAATTTTTAGAGATGAACTATAATAGAGCCCTCATTAGGACCATTCATAGATTTCTCGTAAGCATAACTTTTAATCTCTCCCTTAGTCATTAACTTCTCTAAATAGGCTAAAACCATGGGACGAATAATCGGACCATGGGGTGAATGCAATCCTCGGCCAGTCACCAATCTTACTATCTTTAGTCCCTCTTCCTTGAAATCCTCAAGGTTAGATTGAGTATAAAGTTCAATTTCTTCACGAGTGACCCCGGGACCAAAAAGATGATAATCAATTTCTTCTTCCGGAGAATTAAAACGTTGATATTTGTTCATAAGCTAAGATAGTTTCCATTGACTTTGACGGCTATGCTTACGACCCCTATTGGCAAAACGATGAGCCTCATCCCTCACTCTTTCTAATAATTGTTTTTGGCTAGTTAAGTTATCTTTTAATGCTTTCGAAAGATTATTGCCAAAAACTAATTTATCTCCACCGTATTTAGATAAACCCACTAAGGGAATCTTTATCTTTTTGGTTTTAAACAGTTTCTCCAAAAATTGTATCTGAGGTCGCCCACCATCAATTAGAAATAAGTCAGGGTAAGACCATTCAGGATGATTTAACCTTCTTTCCACCACTTCTTGAAGAGACCTCAAGTCATCACTCGCTGGGGCTTCTTTCACTTTGAATAAGCGATATTCTCGATTATCTGCTTCACCATTTCTGAAAACCACCATTGACCCATAGGTTTCTTTTCCCGTCATATGGGAAATATCATAGCCCTCTATCCTCTCTTCCCGGTACATGGCGTTGGGCAATAAACTATCGTCATGAATAAGAGCTACGTCTTGGAGATGTTTTAACGCTTGAGCTTTTTCGGGATTTTCTTTTTCGAGTTTGTGCAGCAATTTAGATTTTTCGCCTTTAAGCAACAAAACTATATTTTTTATATTTTTATTGTAATCTTTTTGGCTAATTTTCCCTATACATAAGCCTGGACATAATCCAATTTGATAATCAAAACACGGTTTGCCTGAATTGGGTTGGCAAGTACTATAGGGAAAGACTCTTCTAATAATTTTTAAGGCTTCTTTTACTGTTCTTATTCCCTGATAAGGACCAAAAATTTGTCCGTGAGGCGCGAGGGTTTTTAGTTCTCTTTCCCTACCAATAATCGGTTTAGGAAAGTCTCCTTTGGGAATAGCGATATAAATAAATGACCTGTCGTCTCTATCTTTTATATTATATTTAGGCCAATATTTTTTAATTAAATTTGCTTCTAAAATCAATGCTTCTAGGACTGTCTCGGTTTGAAT
The DNA here is from genome assembly GCA_035403725.1 of Minisyncoccota bacterium. Classification (GTDB taxonomy): domain Bacteria; phylum Patescibacteriota; class Minisyncoccia; order UBA6257; family JAVHQB01; genus JAVHQB01. The sequence continues at coordinate 4,413 of DAONFR010000013.1, forward strand.
TATTTTTAAATCGCTAGCCGAGTTAACCATCTCTTGAATTCTTGGTTCCAAACCTTTGTCAAAATAATGAGAAACTCTTTGTTTTAAAGAAGTGGCTTTGCCAACATATAAAATCACCCCTCTAGGGGAGATAAAACGATAAACACCGGGACCCTTGGGTAGGTCTTTAATTATACTTTTGTTTACCATTATTTTATTTTGCCCTTAGCTTTTAATTCCCTTAAAGCATCTCCGCCTATAAATCTCGCTGACGGTGTATTCAATTTAATTATCGTCTCAGCTATTTTCATCGACTTTTGTCTTAAGGCTTCATTCCTTTTCCCTATTTGCCTTAAAGCCCAGTTCACTGCTTTTTTAACATAATTTCTCTCATCGTTACTAGTCTCTATAATGATAGGAAAAAATTGCTCAAATTGTTTGTCATCCAAAAGATTCTTTTTATCAGAGGCTAATGCCGCCATCAGAGCAAAACTAGCTCTTTTATAATATTCATCTTTTTCCTTAGCCCATTTGAAACATTTTTTTATTGCCAAGGGCGAATAACGAAAAAGATGCATACAGGCAGAATCACATACATCCCAGGAGTCAAAATCTTCGGCCCATTTGTCCATCTGGTTACTAGTGATTTTTAAAGGATCATCGATTCTGGCCGCTAGGCATCGGCATTCATGGACATTGCTCCAGAAAAGATTTTGAGCGAGTTCGTGATCTGCGCCAATTTTCTTGGCTAGCTGACTTAACTGGACCGCGCTTACTCCACATACTTCTGTTTTTGGTTGGATGCCAAAACGAGCCATGCCTAAAACATTCTTTACTTTACCGTTCTTTTTCAAGAATTTGATTACTTCTTCTTGTTCCATAATTTAAAACCCTAGTTGGGAATACTCGGGACGTAAGAGTGAAGAGATTGATTGATAAGGAAGGGTAATATCTTGAGAACCGGCTGCATAAGGGGCTACTTGATAAGGGTCAAAGAAAAAGGTAAGACCGTCCTTGGTAAAAACAAACTGTTGGTAGTTCTCTTCTTTAGCGCCTGCCCCCTCTTCTAGCCAAGTATCATCTTGAAATTGAGATTTGGCCAATTCGTTTTGAATCAAAGGCTTAACCAAATTAGACAGCTGCACGAGATAATCTGGTTGGTCAATAAAAATATCTTTAATCGTTAATATTTTATCCAAGATTCTATCGTAATTAAAAGTGATGGTGTTTAGATTGCCATGGGCACCACCGGTATCGCTGTTAACATCAAAATTAAAACTAGCAGTTCTATCGGAAAGATAACTTTTATAGCTGATATCTAAACTACCGGTAGCGCTGCTGACATCACTCAGACCGCTGATATTATCCTTAAAATTTTTTTCTTGAGTAGTAATGAAACTATTAATAGCTTCATTTAAAACCGTCGATTTGGTGACAGGATATTTGATATTAATAGTGCCATCTTTTAGATTTTCACTAATAGTTTTGTCTTGAATAATGAACGGGTAAAACGGATTAAGAGGATTTTCTTTAAAACCATGGCTTAGAACTCCCCAAGCCACAAGAATGACAATAATTATTACTCCAAAAATATTGATTTTTTTCATAGGCCAATCTTTAAACGTATTATAATTTTCTACCAGCTGCCACCGCCTCCGCCCCCGGAACCACCCCCGGAGAAACCCCCGCCAGAGCTAAATCCGCTAGAAGCACTGTTCTGAGACAGGTTTATAGAAAACATATTTAAGCTGTTAGAAAAAGCCACATAATTATAGACACCATTATTGGTTTGCCACCAATCAAAAGAGTCTGTAATCAATCCTTTGAAAGCATTACTCCATTCTTTTACTACCCCTAAAGCAATGGCGTAAGATAAGTATTTTTCATAGATACTCTTATAGTCCAGTTCTTTTACTTTAGCCTGAAAAGATAAAATATCCTTTTCAGCTACGGTTAAATATTTTTTAAATCCCAAGCATTTTTCATAACCCTCTAACCCCTTACTGTTTCTTTTAATCATTAACTGCATGTATAGCACTAGGCCTAGTATAAGAGTAACTACAACCGGTTGAAGTAATTGAAACATTAATCCAAAACTCGTGAATAAAAGCAAGGATAAAATCACCCAATAACCAATGGTAATTCCGAATAAAGTTAGGGGCACATTAGAAATTTTATTTACCTCCTTTGGTAAAACTTCAAAGTCTTGCTTAATAAGGTCACTGTCGGTTATTTTTTCTTTAAATTCGGGTACAAACTTGCTGTTTGAATTGTCTTTACCTACAAGAGATAATTTCACTTGTCTAGGACTATTTTCTGATTGAGATACTGAATTAAATAAATAATCTAAGAAATATTCTTCAAAAACTTTTTTAGATCTTCTTTTTGTTTTTGTTTGGTCTGCTTCGGTAATAAGATAATCCTGTTTTTGCCACCAAGACTTGGGCAATTCCTTCACGTTTAAATAACCGTTATACGCCAAATCTATTAAAGTTGCTCCCAGAGCCTTGGATAAGAATGTTTCATAGCCCATGGGATACATAAGATAAAGCATTTCTGCTGGTGTACAATTATTCGGGGGCTCGTATTGGGTAACGATAACAGGATTCGTTTTAGCATCACGACCATATTGAAACCAATTGGTAAACCCTTCGACTATAGTAGCTATAAATAAAAGGATGCCAACACCTAAAACGATGTAGTTGATGATCGGTGTAGAACTAATAATATTTACCGTTTGCTTTACTATTCCCTTTGGCCATCCTACCACAACAGTTAATCCTTCCCCACTATTTAGTAATTGAGAGGTTTCAAAAGTGATAGATCCATCCGCGTTTATCTTGGAGCTACAATTCATATCCTTACTATTTAGAACTCCCGTATAACATTTGACTTGAATATTTTCTTGGGCAATTCCAGAAGGGAGAATAATAGTGGCTGACGCCTTTGTTATAGGAACTGTCCAGCCATTACCAGTAACGTTAAAATACAATTGGTCTTGGTCAGAAAAATAACGAATAGTCCCTTTTAAAAGATAGGAAATGTCATAAGTATTCAGACCGCTTACCGTTTCATTAGCAGAACCAATTTTAAAATTAAAATTATTTATTCCTTTTGAAGTAGTATAAGGGTAACCAGTTAAACCATTAAAAGAAACTCCTATGGGATTTATAGTTAAACCCTTACTGTTTATATCTCTATAGATACCATGTTTAAATGCGCTACCAAAATCATAAGCAATCGTTTCTTTTACTAGCACGGTCGCGTCAGTATTGACTGTGATTTGAGAGGAAAAATTATTAATATTTTCAGCTCTAGCAACAAAAATAGGCAGAAAAACTAATCCTACGAGGAGAACAACGACATATTGAATTTTGTTTTTGGAAAAAGTCATATGTATTTTATACGAGATAATTATACCCTAGACTTTCAAAAGTAACAAAAAAACGCCCTAAGAGGGCATTTTTTTATTTTTTCTTAAGTTTGGCTTTCAAAGCCGTTCTTCTATTGGCCAATCTTACTTTTTTGGGTTTTCTTGCTGTCATATTTTTAAAATA
>DAONFR010000014.1:0-7830 GCA_035403725.1 Minisyncoccota bacterium
CTATGGGGCGAGCACCAATAACGCAACCACCCGGTTGTCTTAATTCAAAAGAAGGAAAACGGTGAGTTAAAGGAGCCATCAAAAGAACGGAAGCCCTAATCTTTTTCACCAAGTCTTGATTAAGTCTCCTGAGGCTTAAATGCTCAGGGGTAATTTTCACAGTGCTTTTATCAAGCCATTCTACTTTGGCACCCAAACTTTCAAGAATTTCTATTAACTTTAAAATATCTTGAATCAAGGGAACGTTCCTAATAATAGAAGGCTCCTTAGTCAGGAGTGTGGCTGCTAGAATTGGAATAGCTGCATTTTTAGAACCCGAAACTTCAATTTCTCCTTTCAACGAATGCCCACCTTGAATAACAAAAACTTCTGCCATAAATAATCTTTTAAATCAATAATTTACCAACCTTTCTTTTCCAAACCCTGCCCTTCTGCCAAACAATCTGGCCATTCATAATGACAGTTTCTATACCCTCACCTTCACTAGTGGGGTTCTGATAATCTCCAATACCTTTAAGCTTATCGGGATTAATGATAACTATATCAGCTAAATAGTCTTTCTGCAAAAACCCTCTATTAGTTAATCCAGCTATTAAAGCTGGCTGGCTAGTAATTTTAGCTAAAGTTTGCGGCCATCTATCGGCAGGAGCACCTGCTAAGTGAGTTTCCAGGAAATGGTTAATGCCGCTAAAGACATTGGGACCGACTATATCGTCAGCTGAAACCAAAGCAGAATTCACACCGACATAAGAGAGAGAACTATCCCACCAATCCTCACTTATGTGATAAGGAATTAATATTTTAAAATGACACTGAGGAAAAAGAATACTTATTTTAGAGAGAGCAGCTTTGAGATCAATATTCCAATTCTTTTTTATTTCCTCTAACGTTTTCCCTCGTAATATTTGAGGAACTTGGGAACCAAAAAGAGGTGAAGAGAGAACTATTTTTTCTAAATTTTTTGTACCGCTAATTTTAGAACCTAATAAACCATTTACCTCATTAAGCTCATACTGAATAACCTCATAAGGCCACAGTTTAAAAACGAGGTTAGCCCCTTTTTTATTTTCCTCTTCAGCCAGATGTAAAATAATATCATTATCTAGTGCACACCCCAACAGCGGACAATCTAAAACTATGCTCATCTGATTATTTAGTGAGAGCTGACCCAAAGACTTAATCAATGATTCGTCCGGCAGACTATTTGAGAAAAAGAGCATTAAGTTTTTAGCCCTTTTGCTTAAAACTGAAACCAACTCATTTAATTGCTTTAGATTTTCATCTCTATTTTCTTTTCTAAACTCTAGAGATAATCCAGCGAAATTATTCTTAATTTGATTGAGGAGGATCGCTAGCTGTAAAGAATTCTGAATCCCCCAATTATTGAGGGTTGTCCAACCCAAAAATGAACTTAAATTAAAATTAGGGCAATCTTTATTGTATGATAATAATAGTCTCTCCCTCTCGTTACCACTGCCTAAGTTGGTCTCTAGTTTAGTTTTTCCAGGTAACGGAGGAAGAAAATGTTTGAAAATTGATTGGCCGCTACTACCAATAATGGCGGTAGTAATTCCCTGCCTTAAAAACAAGGAATCATCTAAAGATTTATTTTCCCTATAATCGCTGTCTAACTGACTGTTTAAATCTATAAACCCCGGCGAAACAATTCGTCCCTCTCCGTTAATAATTTTTGTGCCTAAACGACTACTCTGGATTTTGCCAATAGCTTGAATCTGACCGTTATGAATCAATAAATCAGACTTAGTGAGAATATTTTCACTACGACCATTAAACAACCAACCATTTTTTATAAGAATATCTGACACTCCGAACAATTTTAGTTGATAACGAAAAAGTTAGAGCTCCTTCGGATTCAAGAAAGAGGATACCTCTTTTTTAAAAACCCAAAAACGATAACCAATAAAATTAATAATGATACCGAAAACACTAGCCAAAAAAGCTGACAGGACACCCCATAAACCATGGTTTAAAGATAGAAAATTGGCACGGTTAATCAAGGAAGCCAAATTAACATTAACAGCGAAAGAGCAGAGGCTAACTACGAGAAATTTAGATAGCCGTTCCCCTGAAGTAGTTTTTTGAGCATCACCAAAACTGAAATGGCTATTAAAATAATAGCTATTCATTAAGGCCAAAAGAAAAGAAAGCGATTTAAAGCTCACATAATACCAACCGCTGGTTTTAGTGGGATTGAAAAACAAGAAAAAACTTAAAACACCCAGATCAACCAAAGTGTTTAAAATGCCTATAATTAAAAACCGAGTAACGGCAGTGAAACGACTAGACTTCTCCCCTATTTCAAAAAGAAAAAAATTACCAACCCAATAAAGGAAAACTAATAAGAGCCAATAATTCTTCAGCCAGACAATATGAGTGTTTAAAACCAAGCCCCACAGACAAATGGTCCCTAAAAAACAAATAATGGCCAAGGTTTTTAAGCTCGGTTTTAAATTCATAGTCAATTACTTAACAAGAAAACGATCAAGAAAATAAAGCATTAGGCCAATAACGGCCATTGTACCAGAAATCAACCAGAATCTGGGCGTAATACGAGTTTCTGGATATTCCATCCCTTGTTCTTTTAAAACGGCTTCGTAATGATGATGAATAGGGGTAGAACGAAATATTTTTTTATGTCGTATTTTTTTAGAGAGGGTCTGGATAATAACTGAACCAGACTCAAAAACTAAAATAAAGGCAAAGAAAGGAAGAAGGGCTGAAGTATTAGTTAACATAGCCACCACCCCCAATACAATCCCTAAAGACATGGCCCCAGTATCTCCCATAAAGAATTTGGCTGGAAATATGTTGTACCATAAAAATGGTACCAAGGCCCCGACTATCGTTACCAAAAAAGCAGTTAAATCATAGCGCCCTTCAGTAAAGGCCACAACCATCATAGCAATAAAAGAGATCATTAAAACACCTCCGGCTAGACCATCTAAACCATCGGTTTCATTAGTAGAAAAAGCAGTAGCTACAATAATGAAAATAAAATAGAGAACATACCAAATTCCTAAAGAAAAATTACCCACAAAAGGAATGCGCACTACATCAAATTGTAATTTGGTATAAAACCACCAAGCCCCAATAGCAGCTATTAAAGTATATAAAAGAATTTTACGTTTCATGGTTAAACCTCCTCCTTTGCTACCTATATGGAGGAAGCCTAAAATATCATCCGCCAGTCCAATGAGTGCAGCTGCCAACATTGCCCCTAAAGGCAAATAGGTTTGTGAACGTGAGAGAAATGATAAATTACCCCAAAAGCCATCAAGAGTTCGACTTAAAATCGCTAAAATAATTGTAATCAGTAGAACTGATCCCCAAATAATTATGCCCCCCATAGTGGGCGTTCCAGCCTTGTAGAGGTGCATATTAGTATACACCGGGGTATCACCATCGTTTCTAATTTGTTTACCTGCCTTAATTTTAACTAAAAACTTCAGAGTTAAGGGCGCCAAAACAAAACCACCTACTAGGGCCATGGTACCCAAAAGAATCAAACGGATCATCTGGCCAGTAATAGAATTAAAAGCAATTACCATAGTTTAGAATAATAATTTTATTATAGCACCAAGTAGAGTTTAGTTAAATTGTCAGTCCTGCTTGTTTAAATTGGTCAAAAATTATCCAAGAATCACTAATCCTATCAGTAGACCCTAAAATAATACTCGCCACTGTTTGGCCATTATTCAACCTATAAACCAGGATCAAGCACTCGCCAGCATTGTCAGTCGTGCCAGTTTTACTTAACCATAAGCCACTGATTTTATTGATCAGCTCATCAGTGTTTTTAACGTTATGCGACACTCCATTTATCGATTTAAAAGATAGTTTGGGTAAACGACTAGTAATACCGATTAAAGGGTAGTTCTGGTAAACATAGTTAACCATATTTAATAAATCAGAGGCATTAGAAAAATTACCTCTTTCATCCAAGCCTGTGGCATCAAAAAAAGCTGTTTCTTTGAGCCCTATGTCTTTAGCTTTTCTGTTCATCAAACCAATGAAACGATTATAACCCACCCCTTCCGAGAGAGCCACGGCAGCATCATTACTAGAGAACACTAACAAATCACCAAGAAGATCTTTGACTGTTAGTTTTTCCCCTATCTGTAAATAATCACCATTACCATAAGTGTTTACCGCTCTACTAGAAACTGTTAATACTTTATTTAAATTTAAATTGTCTAACGTTACCATAGCTGTCATGAGCTTCGAAAGAGAAGCAATATTTACCAAGACGTCAGGGTGTCTGGAATAATAAACTTCTTTAGTATCCAAGTTAGCAACAATAATAGAACGAGCCTTCAGTTTCGGCTCCAGGGCAAGCCATTGTGCGTTGGGCGTATAATTGAAATTACTAATTTCTGTTTCTTCATCAGCCGGCACTGGAACTGTTTTCTTTTTTAAATAACGCGAGTAACCGTAAGCACAAATTACAGCCAAGACTAAAATCGCTAAACCAGATTGCCATAACAATTTTATGTTAGTAGTATGGTTAGGCTTTAAAAAGTTTTTAGTCATAAAACTATTCAATAGCTTCTATGGTTTCCGGCTGAGTATTAGTCATATCTGTTAAAAGCGCTTGCAAATCCTTGGTATGGTATTCCTCATAATGAGGTAATTCATTGATACTAGAAAGACCTAAATGTTTAAGATAATTAGCAGTGATAGAGTAGAGAAAAGCATTACCCCTGTTGGGATCGCTACGTCTTTCTACTAATCCTCTCAAAACTAATTGGTGCAAAATATAACCAGAATTTACTCCCCTAATTAAATCTATTTGTGATCTGCCTAGCGGCCCCCTGTAAGCTACTATCGTCAAACATTCCATAGCGGTAGGTGTTAGTTTTTCCTCAAAAACACCAGAAACTAATTTCTGAACATAAGCTTGATTAAGAGCTTTGCTCAAAATCTGATAGTTATTATCATGTTCAAATAAAGTAAGACCGCTATTTTCTTCTTCATATCTTTGTTTTAATTCTGCCAAAGCTTGTTTTACTTCAACTGCAGTTGCTCCAGAAGCTTTCACCAAAGTTTCCTCAGACAGAGGTTCCCCGCTGGTAAACAATAGACTTTCCAAAATAGACATTAAAACCATGTTGCTTAATTAATATTTTCTTTTGATTCTACTTCAATCTCACCAAAAAGATTGTTTTGTTGGGCACTAATCTTATTGTCTTTAAGAAGCTCTAACAAAGCTAAAAAAGTAATCACTATCTCCTCTTTGGCCGTTTCGTTCCCTATAGAATTAAAACAAATTTTGCTGTTAGCGCTCTTCAACCTTTCTAAAATACTAGTAATTTTATCTTGAAGGGAAATAGCCGAATGTTTAATCTCGGCTTCAGGAGAATGAATCACCACTTGACTTTCCAGTTTTTCAAAAAGCAGCCGACAAGCCTCAGCTAAATTCTCTCCATTTATTTCTGGAGGAGGATTAAAAATTATTGTTTTACCTATCCAAGATGGACGACTAAACATTTTGGGCTGGATACTCCAACTACCAGCCAACTCCATGCCTAAGTCCTTAAATAGTTTGTACAAGGCTAAACGCGCTTGTAGATCCATAATTTCCTCTTTCTCTTCAGGAGTAACTTCTAAGGTAGGCAAAATGGAACGCGATTTAATAAGAAGAAGGGTAGTAGCCACTTGCAAAAAATCAGCTACATTCTCCATGTAATTTTCTTGGGCTTGAGTCACCCATGCCAAATAATCTTCGGTAACAGAAGATAAGGAAATTTCAGTAATTTCCAAATGTTTTTCCTCTATGAGTTTTAAAAGAAGCTCTAGAGGTCCGCTAAATTTATCTAAAGTAACTACGAAGCTTGTCATAGCTAGCCCATTTTGAACAACAAATTGATAACTTGAGCTTCCCAATTATTTTCTAATTCTTTCCAATACCTGTAACTCTCTCTTTTATATTCAACTAAGGGTTCATGCTGTCCATAACTTCTTAGAGTAGTGCTGTCTGGCAAATCATTCATACGTACCAAATGATCCATCCATAGCAAATCACGCAAACGTAAGCAAAGATTTAGTACAGCGTTACTCCATACTTCCCCTAACCGAATTTTATCTTCTTTTAATTTCTTTTCTAAGTAATCCTTTAAGAGGTGACTAATCTCTCCACGATTTTGAGATTTCTCCACTGTCTGGATCAAATTAGCATCTAGTTCTGGCAACCATTGTCCAACTGTCTTGAGCAAATCATCGATACTCTCTTTAGTGACCCCCTCCCCCAAAGTTCCTCCTAAAACAGATTCTAATTGATGATCAATTATTTCAGATAATATTTTTAGTAAGTTCTTTTCCGAATGATGTTCTAACAATTCCTGCCTTTTAGCATAATAAGCCTGACGTTGTTTATTCAGGACATCATCATACTCCAAAATATGCTTACGCATATCGTAATTGACTCCTTCTATTTTTGCCTGAGCTGACTCCACTGCCTTGCTAATTAAAGGATGACTAATAGCTTCGTCTTCAGGAAGATTCATTTTGCTCATTAAACCAGAAATATTCTGAGGAGCAAAATATTTCATTAAATCATCTTCTAAGGAAATGAAAAATTGGGTAGAGCCCGGATCCCCTTGCCTGCCAGCACGACCACGTAATTGATTATCTATACGGCGTGATTCATGCCTTTCTGTGCCCATAACATGTAATCCGCCCACAGCTAAAATTTTATTTCTTTCTTCGACATCCACCGGATTACCACCAAGAACAATATCTACTCCTCTTCCAGCCATATTAGTGACCAAAGTCACCGCCCCAAATTTACCTGCCTGAGCAATTACCGAACCTTCAGCTTCATGGTTCTTGGCATTAAGGACATGATAGGGCACGCCTTCAATATCTAATAATTTTCCCAATCTTTCATTCTTTTCCGGAGAAACTGTTCCCACTAATAGTGGTTGACCCGTGGCATGTCGATTTTTTATTTCTTTGACTACCGCCATCCACTTACCTTTCTCTGTTCTAAAAATTTGGTCAGGTAAATCTTTTCTAATTAGTGGTTTATGAGTAGGCAAACTGATTAAATCCAATTTATAAACATTTTTAAATTCTTCAGCGGAGGTGACAGCAGTTCCAGTCATTCCACCCAGCTTGTCGTAAAGCCTAAAATAATTCTGAATGGTAATAGTTGCCCCAGTTCTACTTTCTTCTTTAATTTCCACTCCCTCTTTGGCTTCTATTGCTTGATGTAAACCTCCAGTATAACGATGACCGAATTTAATACGGCCAGTAAACTCATCTACTATCAGAACTTCTCCATTTTTAACAATATAATCGACATCCTTCTTAAACAACTCTTTGGCCTTTAAACTTTCTTCTATGTAATGGACGTTGCCAATACCGGAATCATCAAAAATATCTTTGCCAAAGATGGACTCTATTTTATCTAAGCCATCCTCCGTTAAACTGACTGTTTTGAATTTGTGATCAACAGTATAATCTTTATCTAAATCTAAACGACTGACTATTTTAGCAAATTGCTTATAAAGAGCGGCAGCGTTTTCATCAGGAACAGCAATAATAAGTGGAGTCCTGGCTTCATCTATTAAAATACTGTCAACCTCATCTACAATGGCATAATGATGTCCTCGAGGAACTTGTACTTGTTCTTCTATACTATTGGCTAGGTTATCGCGAAGATAATCAAAACCAAATTCAGTATTAGTGCCATAGGTAATATCCGCCTCGTAAGCTTCTCTTCGGGAAGCCGGTTTAAGATATTCATCAGTTACCATAAAACTCCCTTGAGTATCTCTTTGCTTGTCTTGGACTTCTAATTGGTCATTG
>DAONFR010000015.1:0-5750 GCA_035403725.1 Minisyncoccota bacterium
CTTTAAACGATTATTCAAGGCAAGTTGGCAAAGCATTACGCGCAATTGGTGGTTATCTATAGCCACCGTTTTGGTTGTATTCCTAAGTGTCTTAACCTTTACTGGTATCCGTTTATTTGCCTATTCAGTTAATCGTACAGTGGCTATGCTTCAAGACAGAGTAGACATCAGCATTTATTTCAATAAAGATGTTCCCGAGTCTGAAATTTTTCAAGTACAAACAGAACTAGAAGGAGTCTCTCAGGTAAAGAATGTTAAATATGTTTCCCAGGATGAGGCACTGAAGTTTTTCCAAGAGAAACAAAAATACAATCCAGCTATTTTTAAAGCTATAGAAGTTTTAGGAACTAATCCTTTGTCACCTTCTTTAAGTATCAAAGCCAAAAATGACAAAGATTACCAATCAATCTTGGATTATATTTCTAAATCGGGATTTAAAGATCGATTAATTACTGTTAATTACGAAGAAAATCAGAAAGTCGTGCAAAAGCTAGATGTCTTAAATAGGGCAGTCAAAATAACTGCCATTAGTGTTAGCATACTTTTGGTAGGTATTGCTGTTCTAATTAATTTCAATACTATTAGATTAGCCATTTATACAGCCAAAGATGAAATTCGAGCCATGAAACTAGTGGGCGCACCCAACTGGTTTGTGAGAGGTCCTTTCCTTTTTGAAGGCACCATTTATGGAATCACTGCTTCTGTTTTAACTCTGATTGTGGTTAGTAGTTTGGTATTTGCTTTTTCTCCTAAATTAGAATCAGCTCTTCCAGGTTTAGGCTTAGGCGGTTACTACTGGACTCATTTGGGTTGGATTTTTCTAGCCCAGACTTTGTTTGGAGTTGTAATCGGGCTGGCTTCTAGTTTTGTGGCAATGAATAAATACCTAGAAAGCTAAAAGAGGTTGGATTTTTAAAAAGTTTTATGGTAATGTAGAAACTGGAATGAAGAAATTTATTCCAGTTTTTGTTTTTTTGCGGGATCGTCTAATGGTAGGACATGGGCCTTTGAAGCCCAGTATCCTGGTCCGAATCCAGGTCCCGCAGCTCTTTGCCGCACTGTCTTGAGTGTAAATAATAAGTAAGGCAAAGACTTCGAGGGATAGTAATCCCGAGAAGCCCTTCTTAGTTTTCAAGCACTTCTCCGCTTTGGCGGAGAAGAACATTAAGTTGCTAAATAATAAGTAAGGCAAAGACTTCGAGGAATAGCAATTCCGAGAAGCCATTCCTGCTTTCAATCACTCCTCCACGCAATAGAAAAGAACATTGAGGAGCAGCAGCGACGAGGAGTTCCATTAAAGTAAAGGATTGTCTTGAGCGTAAATAATAAGTAAGGCAAAGACTTCGAGGAATAGCAATTCCGAGAAGCCCATTCAGTATGTTTTTTCTATCGCCATTGTGGCGATTTTTTGATAGAATCATTTTATGGTCATTAATCTCAGCTTACTTAAATTAATTTACAGCCTCAATCGCTTTACTATCTTTTCTCACGGATTAAGTCTGTTTTTAGGAGAATATCTTATTTATATTTTTGGCATAGGTACCTTGCTGTATTTGATTTTGAGCAAAGAATCCAAAAAAGAAAAAACCAAATGGTTATTCATCTTAATTTTAACCTGTTGTTTGTCTAATCTGATAATAACACCATTAATCCATTGCATCTGTAAATTTGCTCGACCGTTTCTTTTGATGCCAGCAGTTGGCACCTATGCGCATTTCTTGAAAGTTAGGGAATATACTACTTCTTTTCCTTCTGGTCATACCTCTTTGGCTTTTGCCATTGCGGTGGTGATATTTTTGAAAAATAAAAAATGGGGTGCAGCGGCCTTAGTAATCGCGGCCCTTGTTGGCGTTGGGCGCATACTAATGGGGGTTCACTGGCCTATGGATATTTTAGGTGGTTTGAGTGTCGGTACGCTTTGCGCTCTAGTGACTTATGAACTGACTGAGAAACTATTAACAAAAACAACCCCTATTAAATAGGGGTTATTTTTGAGATTATTTCTAGAGAATTTGCTTAAGGATTTTAGGATTATCAGCCCATTCCACAATGAGGTTAATAAGTTTGGCAAGCTTGTCGCTATCATGGCGAATAAGAGAGCGAGTGTTACTAATGCGGTCTCCAGCCGCAGGTTTATAAAAAGTATTTTTTAGAAGATTGGCTTGAACAATGGTGGGATAATGCCGAGGGTGTAGATTTTCATTTTGAGCACATTTGATTTCTAACCATTCGTCACCTTCCTTCTGGTATTTTTTCAATAATGCTGCTGACGGTTTTTGGATATTAGAAATAACGAAATCAATCTTTCTATTGTTTAAGTATTTTTGCAAACATTGGATATAACTATCTAGACTGAAATTGCTAGTATGTCCGCGTTTATTCACCAGATTGGCTACATAAATAATTTTGGCATGACTTTTAAAGATGGCCTCACTGATTTTTGGTACTAAAAGATTAGGAAGGAGACTGCAATAAAGGTTTCCTGGTCCAAGAATAATAACATCAGCTTCTAAAATGGCCTGAATAGCTTCTGGATTAGCGGTGGGTTTAGGCTCGAGAGAAATCTTATTTATGCCAATAGTGTCTAAAGCATAATTGTGGTTGATTTTATCTTCGCCCAAAAGTGTTAAGCCATTTTTAAGATCAATTTTTAAATTGCTCGGTTCCAAGGAAACTGGCATAACTTTTCCTTTAATTTTTAAGATAGTACCAATTTCTTTGAGCCCCTGTTGGCTACTGCCAGTAATTTTTTCCATAGCCGAGAGAAGCAAATTTCCCAGGTTATGTCCTTCCAGACTGCCATTAGTAAAACGGTAATTGAAGACTTTTCTCATGATGTCAGGAGAGTCAGAGAGGGCTACCAAGCACTGTCGTAGGTCTCCTGGTGGGAGAACACCTAATTCATCTCTTAAAATCCCCGTAGAGCCTCCGTCGTCAGACATAGAAACGATAGCTGTAAGGTTGAAATTGTATTTTTTGAGGCCGGAAAGAACCATGAAACTACCAGTTCCACCGCCTATAGTTACTATTTTTTTAGGAGTAATTGAAGATTGCATGTTTTTAAAGTATAAATAAGTGTAGCACGAGAGTTTATAAAGTTCCTAAAGTTATAAAGTTATAAAATAAAAAGACAAAATGTGTATTTAAAAGTCCAAATAGCAAACAAAAAACCATCTGCATAGAGATGATAAAGAGATAAAAATGAAAGAACAATAAGGTGGTGGTAAGGAACCGTGAGGGGTAAAGCGGAAAAAAGAGAAAAGCTGCAGGCAGCGGAAAAGGGGAAAGGAATGCATAAAAAATGCGTTAAAGGAAAGGAAGAGAAACAGAAAGAAAAGGAAAGAGGAAAAATCAAAAGAAAGTGAGATACCACCGATGTTAAATTTTAAAGAACAAACGAAGTAAGAGATAGGACGGGATAGTCAAACGCTACCATTCAAGATAAGGCAAGACTGGTATTTGCTTCCAGTAGGACAAGGTCTGCTATGGCCAGGAAGGGGTTGGAGGCCGCATAAACAGCAGAGATGCCTGTAAGCAAAAAAGACAATCTTGTTTATCCTGCGCACGTGGCATAAAAACTATCCCGCCTTCTGGTCAAAAGTCTAGACCAAGTTCGTCCTCTCTTTTATAAAGAGGCCTACTTACACAATTCCACTCTCGAAAGGAGGTGGGCAAGAGTTCCTATCAACTCTCACTCACAATATAATTATAAATGAGCAGTATTCAATTTGTCAATTGAGATGTTGGCTTACTAGCTTCAAAGCAAATGCAATTGCTTTTTTAAACTTATTAACTTAAAATTAAAGAGTTAGAAGCAAATATTAATTTAAAACATATTTTATGCAATATATTTGCCAAATTTGCGGTTATATTTACGACGAAGACAAGGAAGGAAAAAAATTTGAGGATTTAGCCGAAGAGTTTAAATGTCCAGAATGTAAAGTAGGACGGAAAAGTGATTTCAAATTAGTCGAACCCATAACAGAAGAAGTTCCTGAGAGCCCAGAGGCTCCCGGAGAAGAAATGAACAGCGGTGAAGACGAAGATAAAGATTAAAATAAAAAAATGATGACCAGAGAAGAAGCATTTAGTTGGCTGAAGGAAGAAGTTAAGGAACCAAATCTTTTAAAGCATTGTTTAGCAGCAGAGGCGGCTATGAAAAAATTAGCCCTGAGATTTGGTGAGGATGAAAATGTTTGGGGCTTAACAGGACTTCTCCATGATGTTGATTACGAAACGACCAAAGACGATGCTTCTGAGCATAGCCTTAAGGGGTATCAGATGTTAATAGATAAAGGTATTGAAGAAAATATTGCTGAGGCAGTTAAAACACATAATGATGCTCATGGTTTACAACCAGCGACGCTTATGGCTAAAGCAATTTATTGTGTAGATTCTCTTACTGGTCTAATAGTTGCAACTACTTTGGTTTTACCTTCACGTAAAATCAAAGATGTTCAAGTAGATAATGTTACACGACGTTTTAAAGAAAAGGGATTTGCCAGGGGTGTGAACCGAACCAATATTATGAAATGCGAAGAGCTACTGGGTCTTTCCTTAAATGAATTTGTTGAAATAACTTTAAAGGCCATGCAGGAGATTGATAGCGATTTAGGTTTAGCTTAATTACATGAGTCTAACGAAAGTTAAAATTTTAGAAAATGTTTCCTTGGCGCCACTAACCACTTATGCTATTGGTGGGTCAGCAAGGTATTTTGCTCGTCCCAAAACTTCTGGGGAACTATTAGAAGCCTTAGATTGGGCAGAGAAAAATAAGCAGCTTGTTTATATCTTAGGAGGAGGTAGTAACCTTTTGATTTCTGATAAGGGTTATGATGGTCTGATAATTAAATTAAATAACCAACAGATTAACGAAAAAGAAGCGGGGACTAAAACTGTTCTCTTAGAAGCAGGCGGTGGTTTAGGTTTGGGGGCTTTGCTACAATTCTGCAACACGGCACCCAAATTTGTTACTGGGCTAGAATGGTCAGCAGGTATTCCTGGTTGTGTTGGGGGAGCAGTTTTTGGTAATGCGGGTGCTTTCGGTCAAAGTATGCAAGACAAAGTACAATCAGTATATGTTTACGATTTGGTAGAGCGAAATTTTAAGACCTATAAAAATACTGATTGCGCTTTTGGTTACCGACAAAGTTTATTCAAGCAGGGTCAAAAAATTATTTGGTCTGTTTCCTTAAAACTAGAACTGGGTGATGCCGTTACTGGCCGCCAGATGATTCTAGACCACTTGAAAGAACGTAAACAAAAACAACCCTTGGAGTATCCTAGTGCTGGGAGTGTTTTTAAAAATGTTCCCATCCAGCAATTAGATAAAAATTTACCGGATAGGACTGAGATTTTGCAGCTTTTCAAAGAGACTATTCCTGCTGGTTGGCTAATAGAGAAGAGTGGACTAAAGGGATATAGAATAGGCAATGCTCAAGTTTCCCCTAAACATTGCAATTTTTTAATAAATTTAGGAGGAGCCAAGGCTCAAGACATATTTGCCCTGATTCAATTGATTCAAAAAACTGTTTCAGAAAAATTTAATTTAAAATTAGTTCCAGAAATTAATTTTTTGGGAAAATTTGATTAATCTTAAAATAAAAAGTAACATTTTCACAAATTATTTTTTATTGAAATTATTTTTAGCACAAATTTTTTTTAAATTTGTGCTTTTTAAGTTATTCACCCTTGCATTTGTATTTAAAACTTCTATAATTAAATGTATAGAAATATATTTTAATTAAACA
>DAONFR010000015.1:5850-7392 GCA_035403725.1 Minisyncoccota bacterium
ATTTGTATTTAAAACTTCTATAATTAAATGTATAGAAATATATTTTAATTAAACAATACTAAGCGAAGTAAAAATATTGTGGTAATTAAATCGGAGGGACTTGAATTTAAAAATGTTTGTAATAAAATTATTTAAAAGCCCTTCAAAAAAATTTAAAAACAATTTTCCAAGTGTGAAAGATAAATTGATTAGGTCTCTTAGGTCGACAATTTAATTTTTCACACGGTAAAAGATAAAGCAAAAATAAATCTTCACAATATGGTTAAGAAGAAAGCCACTAAGAAGGTAGCTAAGAAAGTAGTTAAGAAAGCTGCCAAAAAAGTAGCAAAAAAAACTGCTAAAAAGCACGGCAAGAAATAGTCTTGTCGCATGAGGATGTTAGCTTCTTCGTAAGAAGAATATAATGACCTCTTGTAAACATTGAATCCTAACAAAAGCGCGATTTCCTCGCGCTTTTTGTTTTGGGGCTGGCAAATTGGTTTTTATGAATGGTTTTGATATAATAGAGAGAATCAATTTAAATTACCTTACCCTATGAAAACTGCTATCAATAGTCAAGGTTTTGAGTTGAACGATTATTGGACGAGTTTGATTGAAAAGAAAACTGCCGGGTTAAGTAAATTAGCAGAACGCTTCGGTTCGGAAACTCTTCTGAAGGTTGTGGTGGTTTCTCTGGGTATGCATCATGAAAAGGGAAACAGTGTAAAAGTGAAATTAACTTTAGAGATATTGAAAGATAATTTAGTAGCCGAAGAAGAAGGGGATGACGTGAAGCGAATTTTAGATAAATGTGTAAAAAGTCTTAAAGCCCAATTAGTCGATAAGAAGGAAAAAAGAATTAATCAAAAAAGAAACGGTAATAGTTAAAAACTACTTCATCGGTTCTTCTGTTCCCATGAGTAAAAGAAACTTGTTAAGACAAATTAAATTATGAAAAATTGGTTTGATTTTTTGTGGCCTGATACAGATACAAGATTTTTAGAAAAAAATCGTATCGTTGTTAATAAAATTCATCTCTTAGAATCTCAACTTAATGGGTTGAGCGATTTGGAAATCAAAAATCGCAGTTTAGCTTTAAAAAAAAGAGTTCAAGGAGGGGAATCTTTAAATAAGGTTTTACCAGAGGCATTTGCCCTTGTAAAAATAGCCTCTAGTCGCACTTTAGGACAGCAACATTTTGATGAACAATTATTAGGCGGTATTGCTTTGAATGATGGCAAAATAGTCGAAATGAAAACTGGCGAGGGGAAAACCCTAGCAGCGACACTCAGTGCATACTTAAATGCTTTAAATGGACAAGGGGTACATGTGGTGACAGTTAATGATTACTTAAGTCGTCGTGATACTACCTGGATGGGGCAAATTTACGATTTTTTGGGTTTAACTGTGGCTTGTATAGTTCAGGACAACTCTTATCTATATCAAGGTAAACAAGAAACAACTTTTGAAAATACGGATGAGCACACCTTGACTTTAAAAGAGACGAACAATGACCAATTAGAAGTCCAAGACAAGCAAAGAGATACTCAAGGGAGTTTTATG
>DAONFR010000016.1:0-7121 GCA_035403725.1 Minisyncoccota bacterium
AAAGTAATAAACGGAATAAAACTGTAAAAATAATGACAGCTAATCCCAAATTATTGTTGCAAATATGTGCAAGAAAAACAATAAAATTCAGAATCGGTTGGTAAATAGCTAGGCTGAAAATTGATTGGGTCATAATAGTTTAATGAGCGGCAATAATAATTTTGTCTGCTTCTTTTTGTAGTTGTTCTCTAGTGGGAAACAATTTTTGATTTTTAAAATATACAACAATGTCCAAACTAGGCATTTTACGTATTTGCTCCTCTAGAATGCTCGTAAATACTCGTTTTAAACGGTTCCTATCTACGGCTCTCTTATAACTTTTTTTAGGAACAATCAGCCCAAGTCGGCTATGATTCTCTGTATTGCTCACGATTTTAAACCAAAAAATCGGGCTATAAAAATATCGCCCCTCTTTAATCACTCGTTCTATATCTTTCTTGTGTTTAAGGCGATATTTTTTAGGTAGCATAACTATTAGACTGTTAAGCGCTTCCTTCCTTTCTGGCGGCGGTTTTGGATTACCCTTCTACCACCTTTAGAAGCACTTCTTTTTAGAAAACCATGGGTATTTCTCCTCTTCTGTTTTTTCGGTTGATAGGTTACAGACATAGATTAAAATTTAACTGTTTATCTTTGTTATTGTAGAATAAAACCCCTCTTTTTGCAAATAAATATGCGGCTTTTATTCTAAACTGTTTATCCACAGGCTATACCCTAAAAAGCGCTTGAGGCTGTTTGCTATTAGATTTTTAAACGGTTATAATTGCTTACAGATATGACTAACGAGGAAATTTGGAATATTGTCCTAGGAGAAATGAAAGTGACTGTCACCCCGGCAAACTTTGCTACTTGGTTCAAAGATACTAAATTTGAAACTAATGGCAAGGAGGGTATTATTTTAGTACCTTCTAATTTTGTGAAGGAGTGGCTGCAAAGCAAATACAACAAAAATATTCTCAAAGCAGTAGTTAAACTACAGCCTCAAATTAAAGAATTAGCCTATAAAATTGACACTAATGCCTTTAAAAAGGCTGATTTAGAAGTAAAAAAGGCACCTAAAAAGAAGGAACTGGAAACGGTTATAGAAGAAACCTCCTTGCCAGAAATTACCTTAGATCCCGAAACTAATCTAAATCCTAAATACACTTTCGAGAGTTTAATTGTAGGGAGTCATAACGAATTGGCTCATGCAGCAGCTCAAGCCGTTGCTAAAAACGTAGGTACGAAATATAACCCTCTTTTTATTTATGGAGGAGTTGGCTTAGGCAAAACTCATTTATTGCAAGCCATTGGTAATCAAATCAAATCAGAAAAGAGTGGACGAGGGCGTATTATTCGTTATATGAGTATGGAGAAATTTACTAACGACCTAGTAAATGCGTTGAGACAACAAACAATCGATGAATTTAAGGAAGCCTATAAAAAAATAGATGTCCTTTTAATTGATGATATCCAATTTATAACAGGCAAAGAGAAAACTCAGGAAGAACTTTTCCATATATTTAATACTTTATATGAACGCAATAAGCAGATTGCCTTTACTTCTGATAGACCACCTAAAGCCATCCCTTACTTAGAAGATCGCTTAAGATCTAGATTTGAGGGAGGTATGATTGTAGATATTAGTTTACCAGATTTAGAGACTAGAATTGCTATTTTAAAGCTCAAAGCTCAGCGTAAAGGGATTGCTTTTAGTGATGACATCTATAATTATATTGCTCAGTCTATACCAAGAAATATTAGAGAGTTAGAAGGAGCCTTAAATAGAGTAATTGCTTATTGTCAATTAAAAAATATTGAACCCACTGTTGAGGATGTTAAAAAAATATTAGGAAATATTTTAACAATCCCCAGTAGAACATTGGGATTTAGTGATATTATTCGAGAAGTAGCTATGTTTTATAATGTTCCTAAAGAAGAACTCTTAAAACGTTCACGTCGGCAGGATATAGTAAAACCGCGCCAAATCATAATGTATCTTATGAGAGAGGAGATGAAGAGTTCTTATCCATATATTGCTGAAAAGTTGAATAAAAAAGACCATACCACTATAATATACGCTTGCAGTAAAATTTCTCAGGAAATTAAAAAAGACATTAATCTAGATAGAGAAATTACTACTCTAAGAGAAAATTTGAGAAAAGTTTAAAAAATTTAAGAGAAGTATCCGAGGATAGAGTGTGGATGAAACAAGTATAAGAAGGGTATTAGAAGTTTATAAAAATACTTTATAAAAAGATATTCAATTAGTTATACTTTTTATTCTTAGCTTATCCACTATTTAAAATTAATTAATTAAGGTTAAACTAGTGATGCTTATTATCTTTAATTCAACTCTCCACTGTTTTTATACACTTTAATAATAGATAATAAAAAATTTTATTTAAAATAAATTATTAAATACTTAAACGAAATATGAAATTTACTTCTTTAGTTGAACCCTTAAAAAAGCAAATAAACTTAGCGGAAAAAGTTAGTGATAAAAAATTAACCCTACCAATTTTAGGTAATTTACTTTTAAAACCAGAAAATGGTCAGCTAAAAATTTCTGCTACTGATTTAGAACTTGGTTTAACTATTGTTTTGCCAGGAAAAATGGAAGATGGTCCAGGACTAACAGTGCCAGCTAAAAATTTATCGCTTTTTCTAAATAACCTTAACGAGGAGAAGATAACCTTAGGTGTTAAGGGTAATGCCATGCATTTAGAAAGTGGGGAATATAAAGCCGATTTACAAGGAATGCCAGTAGATGATTTTCCTATTATTCCTGAAGTAAAAAGCAGTGAATATATAGAAATAGATAAAAAAGATCTCAATGAAGGATTGACTCAAGTAATTAATTCAGCTGGCTACCCCGTAGGCAGACCTGAACTGAATAGTATTTTTCTTACCTATAAAAAAGGTGACTTAAGATTAGTAGCCACCAATAGCTTTAGGTTAAGTGAAAAAATATTGAAAAATAAAATAGAATCAAATCTGGAAAGAGAAATAGAAATTATTATTCCTATTAAGACTGCCCAAGAAGTTTTACATATTATTAATGAAGGAGAATTAGATAAAGACAAGGTAAAAATTTATATAGAAAGCAGCCAAATCCTCTTTGATTTTGGGAATATTAAACTAGTTTCCAGATTAATTGAAGGAAATTATCCTAAGTACCAGAATATTATTCCCAAAGATTTTAAAACTAATGTATCAGTAGATAAAGCGGAACTTTTAAATGCTGCTAAAATTGCCAGTATTTTCACTAGTAAAAATAATGATATTAGTTTAACTGTTGATAGTGCCACTAATAATTTGGTTTTAGAGGCCCGTGACAGTAATGTTGGTAACAATGAAACTACTATAAAAGGAGATATTACAGGAGATTCTTTAAAAATTTCTTTCAATTACAGATTCCTTATAGATGGTTTAAATTCCTTAAATAGCGATAAGATTAGTTTCGGTTTAAATAGCGAGCTTTCACCAGTAAGATTTAAGAGCTTAAATAGCGACGATTATCTTTATATTTTAATGCCGCTTAATCTAAATAATAACTAGTATGGTTATTTTAGGGATAGATCCTGGGACAACTCGTTTAGGGTATGCGGTACTTAATATAAATTATTCAAAAAGCCAAAAAAGCTATCGTTTAAAGTTACAAGGTTATGGTTGTTTAGAGCCTAAAGACCAAGAACAGCCATTGAGGTTAAAAGCTATTTATAATTTTTTAAAAAAAACTATAAAAAACTATAACCCAGATTATGTTTCTTTAGAAAATATTTTCTTTTTTAAAAATGCTAAAACAGTTATTCGGATTAGCGAGGCTAGAGGTGTTATTATTTTGGCAGCGGCTGAAAGCAAAACACCCATATTGGAACTTACCCCGATAGAAGTGAAACAATTGCTTACAGGCTATGGGAGAGCAGATAAAAAAGAAGTGAGAAAAACAATTTGCAATATATTGAATTTAAGTCATTTACCTAGGCTAGATGATACTTCCGACGCCATGGCAATAGCCTTTACTAGTTTTAATAAACTAAAGAAAATTGACTTTACATTGGACAAATTTTCGTGTAAGATAGACCAATAATTCTTTTCATAGAAAAATACTTTTTACACAACGTATGAATTTAAAGGATGACTCTCAAAAAGGAGATATAACTACTGATGAAGAAATAGAAGTGACCACAGAAGAAACATCTACCGAGGAGAAAGACACTCCTATTAAAAAGAAGTTACCGATAGTAACTGAAGGAAGTGAAGATGACGATGATGTACCTCTTAATTTAGCCGAAGAAGATGACGATAGTGACGATGAAGATGGTGATACTAGCGCTTATGGGGAATGTGACAAAAGTGGTTGTAAAGAAGAGATTTATTAAAGAAGAATGTTTTTAAGACCGGCCCTGGAGGTCGGTTTTTTAAATTAAGAGTTAATGGTATAATAGGCGCGTATGATCAATATTCTCAAAAAAATAAAAAAGTATTCTTTGAAGAAGCAAATTCTCTTAGGGATAGGAGCTATTTTCTTACTTCTTTTGATTTACGTCGGAATCTTATGGATTAGATTGCCTAGCTATATAGATATTACTAGCCAACGGTATATCCAATCAAGCAAAATTTATGACCGCACAGGAAAGGTTCTACTTTATGAGTTTTCTGGTGACCAGAAAAGAACTGTGGTTAGCCAAGAAGACATTCCTGATATAGCCAGAAAAGCAGTCTTGGCCATAGAGGACCATAATTTTTATAATCATGGAGCTATAGAACCAAGAAGTATTGCGCGAGCAGTTATTTACGATTTTATTCATCCCGGAGAACTACAAGGTGGGTCTACTATAACCCAGCAATTGGCTCGCAACGCTTTCTTAACCACAAAAAAAACTATAGATCGTAAAATTAGTGAAATTGTCTTATCTTATAAACTAGAAAGGATATACACTAAAGATCAAATACTAACAATGTATTTGAATCAGATTCCTTATGGATTACAAATTTACGGTATTGAATCAGCTTCTCAAAGTTACTTTGGTAAATCAGCAAAGAATTTAGATTTGGCTCAGGCAGCCACTTTGGCAGCCCTTATTCAATCTCCTAGTAGATTGTCCCCATATGGTTCACACACAGACCTCTTAAAAGCGCGCCAGGAAAGGGTTTTGGATAATATGGTGAAATATGGTTGGGCCACTAAAGCAGATGCGGTCAAAGCCAAAGCTGAAAAGTTGGTTTATCAGCCTCAAGTTAACTCAATGTTAGCTCCTCATTTTGTCTATTATGCTTTAGACCAACTAGCTGACCGTTATACTGAGGACGATCTTATTAATAATGGCTATAGCATCATTACGACTCTTGATGCTGATTTACAGACTAAGGCGGAGGAGTTAGTTAGTAAGTACTCACAAACGAACAAGGCCGCGGGTGTAGGGAATATGGCCTTAGTAGCCGAAGACCCTAAGACCGGAGAAGTTTTAGCGATGGTGGGCTCCAGCGATTATTATGATGTTAATAACCAGGGAAATTTTAATGCCGCTTTGGGCATTAGACAGCCTGGTTCTGCCTTCAAACCTTTCGCTTACTTAGAAGCTTTTAAAAAGGGTTATTTACCCACCACAGTTTTATGGGATGTTCCGACTAATTTTTCTACCAATACTACTCCTTATACTCCTCAAAATTATGATGGTTTATATCACGGAGCAGTGGACATGAGGCATGCTTTAGCTCAGTCCTTAAATATTCCTGCAGTCAAAACTCTTTATTTAGCCGATATAGGAGATACCATAGATTTAGCTACTAAATTAGGAATAACTACTCTTACAAAAAAACCGTCTGATTATGGGTTAGCCCTAGTTTTGGGTGGCGGTGGAGTGAAGCTTGTAGATATGGTTGGGGCTTATTCCACTCTCAGCCAGGAAGGAGTTAAAGTCAGTCAATCAAGTATTTTGGAAATTAAAGATAGCCGTGGTCAGGTTATCTATCAAAAACCTGCTGCCGTATCAGAAAGAGTGATTGATCCAGAACCTGTCAGGGTTTTAAATGATGTTTTATCTGATAACGATGCTCGTTATCCTATCTTTGCTGCGAATACCCCCTTGCAAGTGGCTGGTTATAAAGTAGCAGTCAAAACCGGTACTAGCCAAGACTATAGAGACGCTTGGACAGTTGGCTATACACCCACTATCGCCGTAGGGGTTTGGGGCGGTAACAATGACTATAGTCCTGCACAAGTAGGCGGCTCAGGTGAGAGAATCGCAGCTGCCTGTTGGCATGATTTCATCATCGCCGCTATTAGCAAATTAGGTACGGAATCATTTAATCCACCGCAGGTTGCTTCAGTTAACAAGCCTATGTTTAACGATGACTCAATTGTTACTCGGCAGGTGAACGTTGATAAAACTACTGGACAGATAGCTGGTCCATTGACCAATCAAAATAATATTGAAGTAAGAAGCTATCAAGAAGTACATTCTATTTTATATTACGTAAACAAGAGTGATCCAACTGGGCCTATCCCAAGTAACCCTCAAAATGACCCTCAATATTGGAATTGGGAAAATCCTGTTATCAATTGGGCGAATCGTAATATTCCAAACTTTCAAAGTTACAACCAAACATTACCGAATGATCCTAATCAGCCTCCCTCTGATGCCAAGGTCCCAACAGTAAATATTGAATACCCTAAAGATGGAGATTATATGAATACCGATTTTACAGTGGAAGCTAGTATTAATTCTAACTATTCCGTAAGCCAAGCTAGCCTCTATCTAAATGATACTTTGATAGGGACCTTGTCGCCGATAACGTTAGTAGATAGTGTTACTAATCAGAGTAGAATTGTTTATCGGTCTAATCCCATTAATTTTAGTCAGATTCAAGAACAAAACGAATTGAAAGTAGTAGCGACTAATCAATATAGCCAACAGGGATCAGATAGCTTAATGATTTTTAAAAATACTCCATAAATATATTTCTTTAAAAAACACCCTGTTTGGGTGTTTTTTAGTATGGTTATTTAAGCTTATAAAAAATATGTTTTGGTAATGGCGTTTTTAAAGATTTTTGCCACAGAAGAGAAAATTGGTTTTGCGATAATTTAAATTGATTAGCCGCTAATCTTTTGGCGCCTATCATCAAATTTTGAT
>DAONFR010000017.1:0-5084 GCA_035403725.1 Minisyncoccota bacterium
AGTAATAGAGATACTATTACCATCACCTACGTAGTAACCAGTTTTCATTTGGAAATTTTGAATAACAGGAGTAGTCGCACCACCCCACGCTGCATAGCGATAATTGCTAGCACCCGAGGTATTGGTTTCAGCTGCTGTACCCGTAACGGAAAAACCATTGGAAATTAAAGCGGTAATAGCATTAGTAATATTGCCAGTATTTAAAAAAGGTAAGGCACCGTCTCCTGTAAGGCTGCTGGTTCTGGTAACTCCCTGGGTGGCTCCCGTAGCTTTAATCCATAAATTATCTGGTTGGAAGCCAACAGAAGTAATATTGTTAGTACCAGCATTACCAGAATAAGTACCAACGTTAAAATTGGTTCCCTTTTTAAAACCAAAATAGAAATACAGGGTACCAGCAGTATTAACATTAGTCGAGGTTATCCCCACCTGAAAACCATCATTGTTTAAAGCCTGAATATAACCAGTAGTTTCAGCCGTGGCCTTAAAGAAACCGCTTGCATTGGATGCCATCTCCGAAGATTTCCATACACCAGCGTAAGAAGCGCCACTGTTTTTAGTAACTACTAAATCTGCTTTATAGGGTAAGCCAACAATATTTCTATCATCAATCCCATTACCATAATAAGCACCAATATAAAAATCAGCAGCGCCAGAATTAGTTCTAGGATTCCAAGCATTGCCATAAGCAGTCCAATAATAAGTTGCACCCGATGTGTTCGTGACCGTACTCGTACCAATAGTAAAACCATCACCAGTAATAGCTACAATCCCACCAGTAAAATTAGCTGAAGCTGCATCTAAATAAGCAGTAGAATCACCACCCATGCTAGTAGTCCTAAAGGCGCCATATTGAGCAGTATTACCTTTGACAATTATTAAATCAGGTTTAAAACCTAGGCCACCAACATTAATGTAGTTGCCAGTTCCAGTATAAGTACCTTTAGCCATAGTGAATGTTCCACTTCCGGCCGAAGGTCCTGAATCTCCAGCAAAGGCGGCATAATACAAAGTAGCGCCACTGCCGTTAGCCGTGGTATTTGTGCCCACATCAAAGCCAGTAGTAGTTAAACCTGTAATAGCACCAGTAAGATTAGCTGTATCAGAAAAATAACTGGAATAATTGCCATAGGATAAATTAGTATTGTAAACAGCCCCTACAGCTGCATTGGTTTTAACAAAAACAAAGTCGGGAGCAAAAGTAGCGTCAGTAATACTTTGGGCGCTACTACTACCGGCATAAGTACCCACGTGAACTTTGTTGGTGGTATTTTTAAAAGCAACATAATAATAAATACCAGTACTGGTACTATTGGTTGCACCGACACTAAATCCTGTAGCATCTAAAGTAGTAAAGAGCGCACCCGCAGTATTCTCGGCAGTAGCAGCAAAATATTCTCCATAATTAGTAGGCATTGCCGAGGAACGCCAATTACCACTTTCGGCCGTAGATCTTTTTACCCAAACTAAGTCTGGTTGAAAACCAGTATTAATAGACTGGGCGCTACCAGTGCCTGTATATTGACCGATACAAAAAGTACCATTAGCAGTACAATCTGAACCAGCAAAGGCAATCCAGGTATGACGAATGTTGACAGTATTGGAATCGCTGCCAAGAACATCGAAACCATCCGTATTAAATTGTACTGACCCAGTAGTTAAATCGGCCGTAGCCACAAAATGGGCAGTATTATTCTGGAGCATGTTGGTAGTCTTAAACAATGCTCCAGTACCAGCAGCAGTATCGGGCTTAATAATTACGAGTTGTGGTTTAAAACCTAAACCAGTAATAGAGATACTATTACCATCACCTACGTAGTAACCAGTTTTCATTTGGAAAACAAACGGAGCATCAGAAGCAATTTGCCATTGACGGATTTCTTTAAAATTATCAATTTTAAGCGGTCCTAATAAATAAATATAAGGACTAACTTCTGGAGCTTTAAAATTATAAGAAAGGCTATAAGTTTCTCCTGTATGCCAGTCTACTTGCCAAATAATCTGTTTTAAACCATTTTTTTCTTTTGTTTGTTGTTCATTGGCACTAGTGATGACAAAAGAGTCTGGAACGGATTCTATTATTTTACCTTTATATTCTTGATTAACTTTAATATTTAAAAGCACTTTATAGGTTGCTGGCGGATAGATTCTAGTGGGCCCAATTCTTTCTATATCGAAAGGCACTGATTCACGTACCTCAAAGGTGCTAGTTATTGTATAACCATTATCTAAATTGGTTAGTTTGACTGTGTATTTACCAATCTCTTCAGCCAAATACGAAGAAAAATAATCTGGTTTATCGGTTATATTATCTGGTCCACAAAATTCAGATTTAGATACTGCAGGTAATGTCTTAACATTTGTAGGAGAAACTATTTCCAGTTTAAGATTAGAATCACACAATGTATGCCCGTCATCTTTTAATGAACCCATCTGTAAATTCACGGTCTCCCCTACTAAATAAATTGATTTATTAGTGTTAACGGTTAAAACACCCCAAGTAAAATCTTGAATTATAGTTTGTTCTCCCTTTTTAACTTTTAATTTATAGCGGCCAGGTTTAAATCCAGCTTCTTTGTTTTTTGCTATTTTAACTTTTTGCCCAGTAATAATAATTCCCTCTTTAGTTTCTTTGCCGTCAGGAGTATCTAAGGTTACGTCCAAAGAACTCTCCCCAGTTAAATTATCCAGAAGTTGTTTAAATTCATTGCTATCCGTAAAATCAAACTCTGGGTCTTCGTCATTATTCCAAGTATCTTTGTTCTTTACCATAGTGTCGTAGTCCAATTCTATCCAAACAGAATCTAAAGATACTTTTTGAATATTAGTACCAGATACTTGAAATTTAATTTTGAAATTCTGAAATTCTTGGAAACTTTCAAAAATAGGTAAAGCGTAGAGAAAATAACCACCATTGTTATGATTAGATATCTCTTGGGTTAAATCAATTTCTCCTAAATTTTGCCATTCATTATGATAAAAATAACTAATCACTACTTTACCATCTGATTGTTTCTCTCCGGCTAAAGAAAACCTCAATTGAACATTCTGGGAAATCATTTGATTAAAAGTATCTTCCCCTAAATCAAAACCAGATAAAATTAAAGAAGAGGCTTTCAATTCTTCAGTGTTTTCAATTTTAGCTTCAGGTATTGTTGAAGTTGAAACTGATTCATCACCAGAGACTGGTGCCTTTGGAATGGTTGTGATAGGGATAGTTTCTACGGGGACTGTGGTTGCAGAAATAGCTGCTTCTTCCATTGTGGTGGATGTGGTTGTATTTTCTATGGGTACAGTAGTCGTAGTTGTAGTCGTAGTTGTAGTTGTAGTTGTAGTTGTAGTTGTAGTTGTATCTATAGTAGTATCAGTGGTAGTCTCTCCTACGATAGTAGTTGTTGTTTCTTCTGCCCTAGCCCAGGGAGTAAAAAAAGCAAGGGTATTTTTAAGAAAAGATAAGGGTACTGGAATTTCAGTATTTGGCTCGGTAGTATCTACTACTGGAGCAGGAATTGTGGTGGTTGGGGCAGTGTTTCCTAAAGTAGTCGTCGTTGTTTCCTCTGACGTAGTAGTTGGAACTGAAATATTTGTTAATCCCCGAATAAAAGCAGAATTATTATCATTAAAATCCGCCAAAGTGGCCTCTTCGTTCAAATCTTGATTAAAAACATTTTGAGGGTTCTGCCAAGTAATATCACCAACAGATTCTATAGAATAACTAGAGGGAAAAACATTAATACGCTCTTGGGCTTTAGCCAAAAACTTTAATTTAAAAACTAAAAAACCGCCAACCAAAACAATGGCTAATACTATTAAATTAATTAATACTGTCTTAACAAAATTTCTTGTGAGATATCGTCTCATTCTATTAAGTATATCAAACTCACAGATAAAAAAATAGGGAAAAACATCAATTTTTGTCCTCACCCGCTAGCTGACCGCAGGCTCCACTGATATCTCCGCCAAAACTAACTCTGCGTGTCCAAGCAATATTATTTTTAGAAAGAATTTCTTCAAATATTTTTAAAGTCACAGCCTCAGGAGTTCTAAAAGTATCCCAATGGCCATAATTATCTTTGGTAGCGTTATAGATAATTAAATTTACTACGCTTAATCGTGAAATATTTTTATATTTACGAATAAGATCAGCCAAAATTTCAGCATCCCGGGTACTGTCATTAATACCTCCAAGGAGCAGGTATTCTATCATTAACTTTCTGTTAGTTTTGAGTACGTAACTATCCAAAGCAGGCATTAATATGGACAAAGGATAGGTTTTATTTATCGGCATAAGCTGTGAGCGTAGCTGGTCTGTCGCGGCATGAAGAGAGATAGCTAAATTGATTTGCCAATCTTCTTTGGTAAAGGCTTCAATTCCCGGAACAATTCCACTAGTAGAAACAGAAATATGTCTTTGACCTAAATTAAAACCCTCTTTATCATTCAAGAGTAAAATAGCTTTCTTAACATTGTCATAATTTAAAAAAGGCTCCCCCATTCCCATAAAGACTACATTGGTCACTTTTTCTTTTTGGAACTTTAGGCTTCTAGCAAAAGACAAAACTTGTTCAAAAATTTCATATGAAGTCAAAACTCTTTTAAAGCCCAGATGACCAGTAGCGCAAAAGGAACAATTAATTTGACAGCCCGCTTCCGTAGAAACGCATATTGTTCTCCGCCCATCTTCATGTTTAATCAGAACACTTTCGATAGCGAGATTATCGACAGTAAGAAATAAACGTTTAATAGTGCCATCAACTGAAATTTGTTCCGTTTTAAGAGCGAGCTCATCGAAAGTCATAAGCTTTGCCAAACTTTCTCTCAGGCCCTGTGGGATATTGTCTATAAAATCGAAACCTTCTTTAAGGTCTCTATAAATTGCTAGTTTAATTTGCTTAAGACGATAAGAAGGCCCTCCTAATTCTTTTAAGATTTTTTGAAGTTTGTCCAAATCCATATAAATAAGTATAGCATAGGAAGTCACGTTAAAAAATGAGAATTTGGAATTTGGAATTTAGAATTTAGAACATAAGCATTTAATTTTAATATCTAAAATCTAAAGGCGAAAGTCCAAACACCAAAGGAGA
>DAONFR010000017.1:5184-7112 GCA_035403725.1 Minisyncoccota bacterium
AAGGAAGGATTCTATTTATTTAAAGATATTTTTAAAATTTATTTTCATCATTACAATGTTTAAAAAGTTGTTAAACAAAGCAAAACAAATTAATCACTCAATTAATAAGACACGATTGAATGAGATACTTTTAACTATTTTTGCCTTAGTTTTTATTTATATTTTCATTTTTACGTCTATTCCAGCCAAATATTTGTTCACCAACACGGAACTGGCTGGTGGCGATACTGGCTCCCATATTTATATCCCTTGGTATGCCAAAGAGATATTCCCTAAAATTAAATGGTGGTCTCCTGATTGGTACAGCGGCTTTCCCTTTTTATATTTTTACCCACCCCTGCTTTATACTGCCACCGTCATTCTGAGTTTCCTTGTTCCTATAGCTATAAGCTTCAAATGGATAACCTTTCTTTCGATTGCGGTTTTTCCTTTAGCCGCTTATCTTTCCCTAAAATTCCTTAAAGTTGATTTTCCGGGACCGCAAGTCGGAGCAGCTTTTATTACTCTTTTAATGTTCTTTGAAGGTTTTAACACTTATGGCGGTAATTGGCCCAGTACCTTGGCTGGTCAATTCTCCCACACCTTCAGCATCGCCCTCCTGTTTGTCTTCATTGGATTGATGTATAAAGGACTTAAGGAAAAACGTTATTTAGCTTTAAACGCTATCCTTGGAGCTGCCGTTATTTTATCTCACCCCATTTCTGGTCTTTTTCTTATTGCCTTAGCACCTTTTTTCTTTCTAGTTAATGGTAACTTTAAGGAAAAATTAAAATACATTTTCTTTGCCTATATAGGTGTTTTTCTGCTTTCGGCTTTTTGGACTTTAAGTATGGTTTGGTACAAAGGTTATTCGGGAACCATGAGTTGGACCAATGAAGTCAAATGGAGTTTGATCACTCCCAAACTTTGGTTAGGCTGGATTGCCCTAGCGCTCTTTGGCACCATTTGGCTTTTGATAAAAAGAGATGACCGCATGCGTATCATGATACCCGTGGCCTCTGGCTCAATGCTTCTCTATCTCTTCTTGAACCACACTACTGTTTGGAACACTCGTTTCCTTCCTTATTATCTCTTCAGCTTGCTACTGATGGCCGCCTATGGTTTTAGCTTAATAGGACAAATCAAATTTCTTAAAAAAAATTTGTGGCTCCTCGATATTATTTTGATTCTCACTCTAGCTATTACTCTCAACTACACTAAAAAAGAAGCCACCTATACGGCTTCATGGTTTAAATGGAATTATGAAGGTTACCAAGTGAAAGGTAGTTATCACGACCTAGATAGCTTATATTATTTCCTGAGAGCCTTACCACCTGGACGAATAATGTGGGAATACAGACCAGAGTACGACAAGTACGGCACTCCGCGTGTTTTAGAAACTATCCCCATGCATACTAATCATCCTACTTTTGAAGGGCTACTTATAGAATCTGGACTGACTGGTCCCTTCCATTTTATTAATCAGGCCGAAACAACCAAAAACCCCACCACTGCCATTGCCGGTTTTGAATACCCGCCTTTTGATTTCACTAAGGGAATAAAACACCTTCAAGCTTCCGGAGCTGAATATTTCGTAGCCTATACAGATGAGATTAAAAAATTAGCAAACAGTAACAAAGAGCTTACCCTTCTACAAAATACTGGTGCCTTTAATATTTACCAAATAGCCGATGCCTCCATGGTAGAACCGATTAATAATTTTACCGTTAAGGTAAAAACTAAAGAGTGGTTGAAGGAAGACTCCGTGCCCTGGTATAAAAATGGTGAGTTGAAGACCCCGATTATTTTCACTAGCTCGCGAAAGGAAAACGAAATGTGGCAGCAATTACTTTTATCAGCCAGACCTCAGGGTCAGAAAGTTGCTAATATAGTTTCCACTAATGATTCTTTAAGTTTTGATGCCCCTGTCATCGGCATCCCTTACTTAA
>DAONFR010000018.1:0-6109 GCA_035403725.1 Minisyncoccota bacterium
GAACCAAGATACTAGGCTCCAGAGGCCCATGTCCTACCGTTAGACGATCCCGCAATAAAAACGTAAAGTCAATATAGCATAAAAAGTTTTTAATTTAAATATTCTTTCCTAATAGTTTCACAGAAGAGCTTATATGAGAAAGGTTCAAATCAAAGAAATAGCTAAAGGTATCCTGTTTATTCTTTTTGTCGGAATTTTAATTAATAAAAGCTCCGCTAGTTTAGCGATTTCTACCATTCCAACACCCCTTTCATTAGAAGACGAAAACCAACTATTGCCAAGCTGTAGTGATTTTGAATTTCCTAATAACCTTTATCCTGGTTATTTTAATACCCAAGTAGAATGCTTACAGCTTCTTTTAAAACAAAATGCCATTATTTATCCAGAAGGGTTAGTCACAGGTTTTTACGGCCCTCTGACAAGGCAGGCTGTCGCTCGTCTCAATCAAGTGATTGAAAAAGCTTCCACAGAAAAGAATTATTTTTTTGATTATGAGGCTCGAACAGTTTTAAATGCAGTTGCAGGGGAAGCAAGATTGAAATTTATAAAGAATTTAACTTTGACTAAGCAAGAGTCAACAGCTGCTGTTCCTCAAACAACAACTACTACCACGACCGCTCCTACGGTTACTACCAAGGTTGTTCCTATTCCTAGCACTACGATAACGACTCTCCACCTTCCTGATAAAGTAACGTCAACAACTCTTCCGGCTTCCACCGTTTCGGTAAGCAAGACAAAAACATTATTATCATGGTGGAAAATTTTGGATGATTGGATAGTCGAAACTTTGTCTGCTTTTAAAAAAGCTTCACCTACCAATTCAAATACTTCCACTACCTCCTCCATTCCTTCTGGCAATGGATTAGGCGTTCCTCAAATCGCTAAGGTGCCAAGCTTTTTTGCCAAAATATTAATTAATTTGTCAAAGGTAAAAATTTTAAATAGATCTTTAGTAAAAAGTTCTGAGAAGGAAATAACGACTTTTACGTTTCCTACATTTAATAGTACTGGAATTATTGATGCCAAGAATCAAACCATAAAAATCCAAGTTCCTAATGGCACTGATGTTAAGGCTTTAAAACCTAATATTATTATATCTGCCAAAGCCTCTATCCTGCCGCTCGCAGAACAAGTGACGGATTATTCTCGACCGGTTGTTTATACGGTGACAGCCGAAAACAAATCTACCTCAAGCTACGTGGTAACGGTCACAGAGGCCCCTAAGAGCGCTCAAAACACCCTTACAGGCCTTAAGGTTAAGGAATATGACAGCTCTACAGTTATTGATAACCAGGTGAATGTGATTACTTTAACCTTACCTCCAGAAGCAGACTTAACCAATTTAACAATTCTTTTAGAAGCTGCCCCTTATGCTGAAACCGATCCTATAAGTGGTACTAGTTTGAATTTAAAAACATTAAAAACTATTACAGTCAAAGCTCAGAATGGCGATTTGAGGATGTATGGTTTAAGGGTGATAAAACAATCTTTGACTACTACTACCACTTCGGCTGCTGCTATTTCTACCCTAGTAACTAAAAATTCTTCTATATCAACAGTTACTACTTCTACAACTACTACCATTTTAGTAACGACCAAACCCGTTTCGCCAGTAACCTCAATTACAACGACTACCCTTACAAACATTAAGCCTACTGTCCAAACGACAAATACTACTTCTTCTACCACTCCAAAAATTACCACAAGCACGACTAGAGCTCAGGCCGTTTCTACAAGCACGACTATGCCACTGACGCCTGTGACTACTGCTACTACCATAGTTAGTTCAACAACAATTACTACCAAAGCAAGCTCTACTATAATTATTAATGACACTTCCACTACGTCTCCGACTCAAACGACGAGTACTCTAGCAACTACGGTTTCCACTTTAGCAAACACTCCTAAGCTGCAACCTGCAAATTCTACCATTCCGACCACTTCTGTTTTAAAGAGTGCTCTTCCTATTGGCTTGAGAGATTTCTTGTCAGCGTTTTGGCCAACTATTTTAATTGGGTTTATAACTGTCAGTATTTTGGAATTAGTTTTTGTACTATTAAAAACCGATGCTTTGAGTAGAGTCTTAGGACAGAGGACTATGGGTACTAAATTTGTGAGTTGCTTTATAAATAATTCTAAGATTAAAATTGATTTAGACCAAAGAAAACGTCTTATTACTCTAACTATTCCTTTGGGTGAGCAGGTTCTGACTAAAGAATTAATCTTAACCCGTGACCCCAATAGCAGATTGGCATTAGCACCCAAACCAGAGGAAATCATAAAAGATGGTGATAACTATGTTTTAACCTCATTAGAAGGGGACCAGATTATATATACTGTGAAAATAAAAAGAGTCTAAGCTGCCGTTAACAATTTTTATTGTAATGATTTCAATGGAGAAGGAACAAAAAGATAATTTACTTTTGGCTATTAAAGAAGAAGTGATTAATTGCCAAAAATGCGAACTATATAAAACCCGTACTTTACCTGTTATCGGACAAGGCAGCCATAGTGCCAAAATCATGTTTATTGGAGAAGCCCCTGGGGCGAATGAAGACAAGACTGGGGTACCATTTTGTGGCCGTTCTGGTCAGGTTTTAAATCTTCTCCTAGCTTCGGTAGGGATTAAAAGAGACGACGTTTATATTGCTAATATTTTAAAAGATCGTCCTCCCCAAAATCGTCAGCCAGCTGTAGATGAAATACTTGCTTGTACTCCTTATCTTCTCAGACAAATAGATATTATAGAACCAACAGTGATAGGCACTTTAGGCAATTACGCTGCCCATTTTATTCTTGAACAATTTGGTTTAGCGGAAAGTCAATTAGGTATTAGTCAACTCAGGGGTAAAAAATTCACAGTGAAAAGTAAACAAACTGGCAAGGCTTATGTTATTGTGCCTCTTTACCATCCAGCGGTGGCTGTCTACAATAGCCATATGCTTGATGATTTAAAAAAAGATTTTCAGGTTATCAAAGAAGTTTTGGATAGCAAAATCTAATTGTTGATATGAGAATCATTACTTGGAATGTAAACGGCTTGAGGGCGGTCTTACGCCATAATTGGACTCCCTTGGTTGAGGCTTATAATCCTGACATTATTTGCTTGCAGGAAATCAAAATTGGGGATAAGGAGATAAGTCAATTGGACCAAGAATTTAAGGACTATAAAATAACATGGAATTCAGCCGTTAAAGCTGGTTATAGTGGCACCGCTATTTTGTACAAAAATAATTTGCCAGTGACCGAAATTCCTCTAAGCAATAATGAGTTTAAAAAAGAGGGGAGAGTTACTCAAATAAAGTTAGGCAAACTCAATATTCTTTCAGTTTATATTCCTAATGGTAAAAGAGATTTGAGCCGGGTAGATTATAAATTAGATTTTTCTGACCAGCTAGTTGATTACTTACAGCCATTGTTAATGCACAAAGACAAAATAGTCCTAGCTGGAGATTTTAATACAGCTCATAATGAAATAGACTTAGCTCGCCCTAAGGATAACGAAAAACACACTGGCTTTTTGCCAGTCGAAAGGCATTGGTTGGATAGGTTTTTAGCAGGTGATTTCATTGATGTGTTTCGTTATTTGCATCCCCAAACAGTAAAATATAGCTGGTGGGCTTACAGGACAGCTGCCCGAGAGAGAAATATCGGCTGGCGTTTAGACTATTTTTTTGTTAATAATGGTTGGATAAAAGAGATTGCTGATTGCCAAATACTAAATGATATCAAGGGTTCAGACCATTGTCCGATTCTTTTGGACATTAAAGATTAGCTTATGGACGATAGACAACTGTTAAATTTATTTAAAATAAAGAGAGAGGAAATAGCTCGCCGTGAAGGCAAAGCTCTTTTTTATGTATTCAGTAACGATACTTTAGAACGCACGGCTGCCTCACGACCTACTAGCCTAGAAGAGCTGAAAGACATTAAGGGCTGGGGCCAGAAAAAGATAGCGGCTTATGGACAAGAGTATTTGGCTATAATTTCTTCGGAGAACCAAAATGACAATGAAGACAAGAACTCTGTTCCTAGGGCAATTACTCCAGGAGCCAAAACATTGGTGATGACAGTGGCTGAATTTATGAGCTTGGCCAACAAAGCCCTTAGTGGCTTAGGGGTGGTGGAAGTTAAAGGTGAAATTGGCGGTTTAAGTGTTAAAGGTGATAAAGCTTACTTTGATCTTAAGGATTCTAATTTTAACAATTACGTGGTGAATTGTTTTTTGGGCTTCCAAGAATTTGAAGACTATAGTTATTTACTACAAAACGGGTTAGAAGTGATTGTGACCGGTCGTCCCAGCCTTTATCAAACTGGTCGGTTTAATTTAAGGTTAGAGAAGGTTGAGCCAGTGGGACAAGGGGCTTGGCAAAAAGCTTTAGAACTTTTAAAAATTAAATTAGAAAAACTTGGTTATTTTGCTCCTGAGAGGAAGAGAGCGATACCCATGCCTGTAAGAGAAATTGGGCTTATAACTTCAGAAACTGGAGCAGCCATTACTGATTTTAAAAAGAACTTAGGCAATTGGGGTGTTACTATCTGGCAAGTTAACACTCACGTGGAAGGTGACTTAGCCGAGGCAGAAATTATAAAAGCTTTGCGTATTCTCAATTTAAGAGGCAATCTTGATGCCATAGTCCTCATTAGAGGAGGTGGAGGAGCTGAAAATCTTAAAGTATTTAACTCCGAAAAAATGGCTGAAGCTATTTTCAATTCACGCATTCCTGTAGTGGCTGGTATTGGCCACGAAAGAGATTTGAGTATCGCCGATATGGTGGCGGATAAAAGTTTATCTACACCTACGGCTGTAGCGGCTTATTTTAGAAATCAGTATGAAGAAATACTAGAAACTTTAGCTGAGGGTGAGTTTACCTTAAGGCAGGGGCTAGAAAATAATCTTTACAGCAAAAGTTTATTGCTTAATCAAAAAGCCATTACTCTTAAAGCTAGCCTGGCTAATATTTTTGCTAGTTGGCAAATGACAGAAAATGCTTTTATTAAAACTTTGAGTAACTATCAATTTAAAATTCAGGAGAATAGAAATCAACTTTGCCAATTGGAAAAAACTTTACCGAATAATATTCTTAACCGTTTAAGTTCATTAAAAAGAAATTTTGACTTAAAAACCAAAATTTTTGAAGGTACAGACCCTGAGAAACCTTTAAAGAAAGGTTACAGTTTAATCTATGATCAGGACAATCATTTGATCAAAGAAGTAAAGGCTTTAAAGGTGGGCGAGAAGGTTAAACTAAAAGTAAAAGATGGTTCGGCTGAATCAAGAATAGAAAAAATCAATGCAAATTTTTAAAATATTAATGCTAATAAATTATTAAATATTTTTTATGAAAATTGATAAAAAGGAATTAACCTTAAAAGAAGCCCTGGCGAAATTAGATGTTTTGGTTTCAGAACTTAATAGCCAAGATGTTGATTTGGAAGTGGGTTTGGAAAAGTTCAAGGAGGGAATTGAAATTATTAAATTTTGTCGAGAACAAATCACTAAGGCAGAAAATACTTTTAAATCTTTAAACCAGGAACTAGAAAGAAATAAGAACGAAGGTAATGGCAACACTTTGGTTTAGAAAAAAGGGAGGTCTGTGGATAACTTTTTAAAAGGGTAATAGGTTGGGCCTTTTAAGCTAGTATTAATAAGCCTTGGTGCCTTCTGGCTGAATCCTTCTAATTCCACTTGACAGGAATCTCTAATTTGTTAAACTGTTGATACCTCGTAAGAGGTAGCAATTAGGTCCCGCAAGGGTCCTTTTTGTTTTCTTCTCAACAATATAAAAAGAGGGGCTTAGCCCCTCTTTTTTGTTTCTTTATATTAGTCTTAATTTTGTTTTTCACTATGCCTTCTTTTATTTTTCTTAGTGATAATAACTATATACGGAATACCTATGAGAGTGAGACCATAACCAAAATAATCAATAGGACCATAACTAAATTTAAGAGTGACATGCTCTTGGGTGGGTATCACAGCCATATAAGCAGGAGAAACTAAATATGGTCCTTTGGCACCAATGACTTTCCAGGTAGGGAAATAAGAAATTTTAATTAAGTAAGGGATGCCGATGACAGGGGCATCAAAACTTAAAGAATCATTAGTGGA
>DAONFR010000019.1:0-6096 GCA_035403725.1 Minisyncoccota bacterium
TTCTAAAAGAGTAGCCCAAACGATATTTAAAACCATTGTCTTCTGGCAAAAGAATGGTCAGTAAGGCAGGTAGACGCTCATATCGTTAGTTACAACCATAATACTCTCTTATAAGTGGCGCGTCACCTTTATAATTTTCATGGGAACAGATTATAACCCCTCTGTTTTGTTTTAGGGCCCTTTTTTTGTGCCTCTTTTTTATTTGACAGAATGACCATTTCTTTATGGAATAAGAAGAGCAATAAGGGTGCTACATTTGTTTTAGCCTTCATATAATTTTAGAATAAATTCAATTTTTTATGCAGCAGCTTCTCAAAACAAAAGTTTTTGGTTCTCACAAAAAAGCCTTAATGGAAATCCCAAATTTGGTGCAATTCCAAAGGGATTCTTACGATTATTTCATACAAGAAGGCATTAAGAATCTTTTGCGAGAAATCTCTCCTATTAGGGATTACACTACCAAGGATATGAGCTTAGAGTTCTTGGATTATACCATCGGAGAGCCCAAAGCTACTGAGGATAAATGCAAATTGAAGAACTTGAATTATGAAGCGCCTTTAAATATCAATTTAAGGCTGAATAATTACAAGACCAAGGGACAAAACGAACAGAGTGTTTATTTCGGAGACATACCTTTGATGACTGATAAAGGTACTTTTATAGTGAACGGTGTTGAGAGAGTTATCGTTTCTCAACTTATTCGTTCTCCTGGTGTTTTCTTTACCATGGAGTATTCCCAAGGACGTAAATTGTTTGGGGCTAAACTTTTGCCTTCTCATGGTTCTTGGTTAGAGTTTGAAACTGATAATAATGACATCCTTAACGTCAGGATCGATAAAAAGCGCAAAATGCCTGCTACTATTTTATTGCGTGTTTTTGGCATTGAAACTGATGAAGAAATTAAACAATTATTTGCCGAGGCCGAAAAGGATAATGATATCCATTATATAGAGAATACTTTAATCAAAGATCCTACCCATAGTAGGGACGAGGCTCTTTTGGAAATGTATCGTCACCTTAAGCCAAGCGATTTGGCTATTTTGGATAATGCTAAAAACTTTATTGATGGAGTTTTCTTACGCCGAGATCGTTACAATCTAGCCCGTGTTGGTCGTTTTAAGATTAACCAACGTTTAGGTATTAATTCTGATCCCGAAGATTACAATAACTATCTTCTGACTAAAGACGATATTATTGCCACTATTAAGGAAATAATAAAACTTAATAATGATCCCGAAGCTGAACCAGATGATATTGATAATTTAAGCAATCGTCGGGTCAGAGCTACTGGAGAATTATTGGAGGAAAGAATGCGCATCGGACTGATGCGTTTAAAGAGAGGAGTACAAGATAGAATGTCTACCTATGACCCTAAGAGTCTCACTCCTGCTCAGTTAATTAGTCCTCGTTATTTGAGTTCTGCTCTCAAAGAATTTTTGAATACCTCTGAATTATCACAATTCATGGCTCAAACCAATCCTTTGGATGAGTTGGAATGTAAAAGACGTTTAACCGCTTCTGGACCTGGAGGTCTCACTAAAGAAAGGGCTACTATTGAAGTTA
Organism: Minisyncoccota bacterium; assembly: GCA_035403725.1. Taxonomy (GTDB): domain Bacteria; phylum Patescibacteriota; class Minisyncoccia; order UBA6257; family JAVHQB01; genus JAVHQB01. The sequence goes on from DAONFR010000019.1 coordinate 1,564, forward strand.
GAGATGTTCATCCTAGCCACTATGGCAGAATCTGTCCTATTCAGACCCCTGAAGGGCAGAGCAGCGGTTTGGTTGTCTATTTGGCTCTTTATGGCCGTTTAAATAAATACGGTTTTATAGAAACTCCTTACGCTAAAGTTGAGGGAAAGAAAGTGACCAACGACATTGTTTGGATGGATGCTTTTACTGAAGCTAAATATAAAATTGCTCAAGGAGGTGTCAAACTAGATGAAGCTGGAAAAATTGCTGAGAATTTTGTTGAAGCTCGTTTCCAAGCAGAACCTGGTTTGTATAAAGCTGAAGATATTGAATATGTTGATGTTTCTCCTCAGCAAATTCTGTCTTTAGCTGCTAATCTGATTCCTTTCTTGGAACATGATGATGCTCGTCGTGCCCTGATGGCTGCGCACATGCAAGAGCAAGCTTTACCTTGTATTAGACCAGAGGCTCCTTTAGTTATGACTGGTTTTGAAAGTGTTGGCGCTCGTGATTCTGGACAGTTGTTAACAGCCGCCCATGATGGTGAAGTAACTGAAGTGGATAGTCAACACATTGTCATCAAAGATACTAAAGGAGAATCTCATAACTATCAATTGAGAAGTTTTGTCCTGACTAATAAGTCTACTTGTTTGATGCAGAAGCCTAGAGTAGAAAGAGGAGCCAAAGTAAAAAAAGGTGATCTCTTAGCCGATGGTGCCGCTATGGAAAAGGGCAATTTAGCTATCGGACAAAATTTAAATGTCGCCTTTATGCCTTGGAGAGGCTATAACTATGAAGACGCTATTATTTTGTCAGAGAGAGTTTTAGCTGAGGATCGTTTTACTTCTATTAAGCTTCAAGAACTGGCAGTGGATGTTAGAGATACTAAGAACGGGCCAGAAATGACTACGCCTGATATTCCTAATGTTTCCGAAGATAAATTAAAAAACTTAGATGAAGAAGGAATTGTCCGTATTGGTGCCGAGGTGGAAGATAATGATATTCTGGTTGGCAAGATTTCTCACAAAGGAGAAACTGATTTAACTCCAGAGGAAAGATTATTAAAAGCCATCTTCGGTGAAGAGGCTAGTGACGTGAAAGATACTTCTTTGGTTTTGAAACATGGCAGTCGTGGTCGTGTCACTAATATCAGAATTTTGTCTCGTGATGAGGGCGACAAATTAGATGTAGGCACTCTAAAGCAGATAAAAGTGGAAGTAGCCGAGTTACGTAAAGTTAGAGTCGGGGATAAACTTTCTGGCCGTCACGGTAACAAAGGTGTTATCTCTATAGTTTTACCTGTAGAAGATATGCCTTATCTGGAAGATGGTACTCCTGTAGATATTATTTTGAACTCTTTGGGTGTTCCTTCCAGAATGAATATCGGACAAATTTTAGAAACTCACTTAGGTTGGGCAGCTGATAAGTTGAATTATCATGCAGTTACTCCTCCTTTTGATGGAGCTACCGAAACAGAAATCAAAGAAGAATTAAATAAAGCTAGCTTGCCAGAATCTGGTCAGGTTACTTTATATGATGGTTATACTGGTGAACCATTTAAACATAAAATTACAGTGGGTAAGGTTTACATGCTTAAGTTAGACCACATGGTAGCCGATAAGATCCATATGCGTTCTATCGGCCCCTACAGTTTGATTACCCAGCAGCCTCTGGGTGGTCGTGCCCATATGGGTGGTCAGAGGTTCGGAGAAATGGAAGTCTGGGCTCTGGAAGGTTACGGCGCTGCCTATACTTTGCAGGAAATGCTTACCATTAAATCAGATGATGTGATTGGTCGTGCTGCTGCTTACGAATCTATTATTAAAGGTGAAGCTATTAAACCTCCTCATATTCCCGCTGCTTTCAACGTTATTACCGCAGAATTGAAAGCCTTGTCTCTTACCATAGACACTATTAACAATGTTTCAGGGATGGCGGAAAGTAGTAGTGCACAAGAAGCTTAAACTTTATTCAAAACGTTTTAAATTTTTGTCATGGACTTAGAATTTAACAATTACAATACTAGTACCAGCAACTATAATTTCAATGCGTTGAGATTACGTTTAGCTTCTCCGGAAGAAATTAAAAGTTGGTCTCACGGTGAAGTTATTAAACCCGATACGATTAACTATCGTACTCAGAAACCAGAAAAAGATGGTTTGTTTTCCGAAAGAATTTTCGGTCCTGTTAAGGATTACGAATGTGCTTGCGGCAAATACAAGAGAATGCGTTACAAGGGAATAGTCTGCGACAAATGTGGTGTGGAAGTTACCAAATCCATAGTGCGTCGTGAACGCATGGGGCATATCGGGTTAGCTGTTCCCGTGGCTCACATTTGGTTTTTAAGAAACCTTCCTTCTCGTATGGGGTTGGTTTTGGATATACCACTACCTCAAATTGAAAAAGTAGTTTACTACACAGCTTATATTATTACTAAAGTCGACGAAGAAGCTAAGAAGCAAGTGCTGATCGACATTGATAAAGAATATAAGAGCAAATTGAAAGCGGTGGATAGTGACCAAAAGCAATCACTCCTTGATGCTTATAATGCTGCTAAGAATGAAGCCAAAAGCATTGAAAGAAAGGCTGTCCTTTCGGAGGCCCAGTATTATAATTTGTCCAAAAAATATGGCCAAATATTTGAGGCTGCTACAGGTAGTACTCCTATTTTTAATTTGCTTAAAGATGCTGATCTTGAAGCCGTAGTCAAAGAGTTGAGAGTTCGTCTCACTAAAGCGACAGGAGAAAGTGCTTTGAAAATTAATCGTCGCTTAAAACTAATTGAGCAATTCATTACCTCTAAAGCTCGCCCCGAATGGATGTTCTTAACCAATCTTCCTGTTCTTCCTCCTGATTTACGTCCTATGGTCCAATTGGATGGTGGACGTTATGCTTCTTATGATTTAAATGATTTGTATAGACGGGTCATTAACAGGAATAATCGTCTCAAAAAGTTGATGGAGCTGAAAGCACCTGAAGTTATTATTCGCAACGAAAAAAGAATGCTTCAGGAAGCTGTAGATGCTTTACTAGATAATGGTATGCGTCGTAATAGTGGTAGTGCTTTACAACAATCTCAGCACAGGCCGTTACGTTCCTTGGCTGATATTCTTAAAGGTAAACAAGGTCGTTTTAGACAAAATTTGCTGGGTAAAAGAGTCGACTTTTCTGGTCGTTCTGTTATTGTTATCGGTCCAGAGTTAGACATAGATGAATGTGGTATTCCTAAGACGATGGCCTTAGAAATTTTCAAACCTTTTGTCATTAAAGAACTGAAAGAAAGGGGGTTAGTATTTAGCATCAAGGCTGCTCATAAAATGATAGAAGATGGAACTGACCAAGTCTGGGAAATTCTTGAAGAAATCATTAAAAATAAATTAGTTTTACTCAATCGTGCTCCAACCCTTCATCGTTTAGGTATTGAAGCTTTCAAACCTACTCTGGTTGAAGGTTTAGCTATCAGAATTCCGGCTCTTGTTTGCGAACCTTTCAATGCTGATTTTGATGGAGACCAAATGGCTGTCCATTTACCCTTGTCAGATGAAGCTCAAAATGAGGCTAAGACTAGAATGCTTTCATCACTCGGCCTTTTGAAACCGGCCAGTGGTGCTCCTGCTATGTCGCCACGTCATGAAATGGTAGCTGGTTGTTTCTGGCTGACTCAAAATATTTTAGGTAGTAAGGGCGAAGGTTTGGCTTTTAACGACGAAGACGAAGCTGTTATGGCGCAAACCTACGGACAGATAGATTTGAGAGCTACTATCAAAGTAAGAAAAATAAAAGGGGATACTCAATACAAGCCTTTAGCAGAAGCTAACGAAACTACAGTGGGCAGAATCATTTTTAATCGTAATCTACCCGATGATTATCCGTTTATTAACCAAAGTTTGGTTTCTAAAGATTTTTCTTCTCTTACGAATAAGTTAATTGAAAAATACGGTGTTGACATTACTGCCCATCTTATTAAAGGCATCCAAACACTTGGCTTTGAATATGCTACTTTAGCCGGACTCTCTTGGTCTATGGATAGTATTCATAAAGTTCCTGAGAAACAGGCTATTATTGATGCTACTGATGCTCAAGTGGCCTCTTTGGAGGAACAATATAACGAAGGTTTATTAACCAAAGAAGAAAAAGAAAGAAAAGAGATTGTCCTTTGGACAGAAGCTACCGATAAAATTAGTGATTCAGTCAAAAAATTATTTGACCCAACCGAAGCAACTTATACCATGATTGCTTCTGGTGCCCGTGGTAGCTGGAACCAGATTATGCAAATGATGGGTATGAAAGGTCTGGTGGTTAACCCTGCTGGTGAAATTATCAAATTGCCTATTAAGGCTTCCTATAAAGAAGGTCTTAATGCTTTGGAATACTTCTTATCTACCCATGCTAGTCGTAAAGGCCAAGCTGATACTGCTTTGCATACTGCTGATGCCGGTTACCTGACTAGAAGACTAGTCGACGTAGCTCAATCAGTGGTGATCAGAGAAGAGGATTGTCATACTGATATCTTTATTGAAGCTACTAAAGATTATGCTCAAAAATTGCATGAAT
>DAONFR010000020.1:0-4423 GCA_035403725.1 Minisyncoccota bacterium
GACAAACTTTCTTTAAAAAGACAATTTCTACATGCCTCTCGCCTAAGTTTTACTTTGGATCATACCCATTACTCATTTTTCGCACCCTTACCCCCAGACTTAATAGAATTACTACAAAAAATAAGTAATTAGTTTAGACTTAAAAGGCAGGGCTTGGCAAAGTCTACTGTTTATGCTAATATACGGAAGTTTTTGAACTGTTCCCCTTATTTTATTAGATTTTATGGCAAACAAAATTTCTATCGAAGACGTTAAAAAAAAGTTCGACTCTTCCCGCTGGCCAGAGATAAGAACTGGAATGATGGTAAGAATCACTCAGCGCATTAAAGAAGGCAAAAAAGACCGTTTACAAAGAGTGGAGGGTCTGGTTATTGCAGTTAAACATGGTCATGAACCAGGTGGTTCTATAACTGTTAGGAGAGTTGTTGAAGGTGTTGGTATAGAATGGATAATTCCTTTAATGACTGCTAATATTGAAAAAATAGAAGTTCTTCAAAAATCCAAAGTCAGACGAGCTAAATTATACTATATTAGAGAGAGGTCTCAGAAACAAATCCGAGCAGCTCTCAAAAATACTCTGAATGTCGCTCCCAATGATACTACCCCTAAGAAGGTTGTGGTAAAGGAAGAAAAGAAAGAAGAAGCTAAAGCAGAATAAAAAAGGCCCCGTAAGGGGCTTTTTAAGTTGAATAAAAGACAGGATTATGTTAATAATGATAGGTAAGTTTTTGCCCAGGTGGCGGAATTGGTATACGCGTACGTTTGAGGTGCGTATGTCGTAAGACTTGAGGGTTCGAGTCCCTCCCTGGGCACTATTCGTTTATTATCTGTCCATTATATCTATATATATGAACAAGAAAATTACACAAGCTTTGGTTTTAGCCATAATGGTATTGCCATTAACAGCCCTCACTGCTCAGGCAGTATGCCCTGTTTGTACTATTGCTATTGCCGCTGGGCTTGGGTTGTCGCGTTGGTTAGGCATAGATGACTTAATTACTGGTACCTGGTTGGGTGCCCTTATTTTGGCGGGTCTCTTATGGTATAACAACACCTTGGTTCGCAAAAATAAAACAGCTAATCAAATTTTTGTCAGGGACATTATTAGTATTATATTGGTTGGAGTCTTTGGTATCTGGCCTCTTTATTATTTTAAACTGATCGGTGACCCCTTAAGAAAAATCTGGGGAGTAGATAAATTATTAGTAGGAATGGTTATTGGGCTAGTAATTTTTGGTCTAGCTCAGATCATAGACAAATTGCTGAGAATTAAAAAAGCAGGCAAAGCTTTATTCCCCTACCAAAAAGTTATCATTCCCGTTACCTTACTTTTAATTGCTAGCTACCTCCTTTATTGCTCGCCTCTGTGTGTCTTACAAATTGTGCGTTAACTTAATTTATTATTAGGGCTATGGATGAAGATTTAAAAATAAAAGAATTAGTTCAAAAAATCTCTGAAGTACAAAGTAGCCAGAAATTTGATTTGTCCTCTGATGAGGACTTGAGCATTGCTATAATGAATTTAATCAGTATAGAAGAACACCTCTTTTTTACTGCTGAAAAAACCGAGAATTCTAAGTATTTGGATTTATTAAACCAGGTTCGAGAGATGCGCAAAGAACTTTTACAAAAAATTGTAAAAAATCCTGAGGGAGAAATTTGGTGTATCTCTAAACATCTTTTAGCAGGAACAATGCGCCTTGAAGAAGTCGGGACTAAAGCGCTCGGGAAAGGAAATAAAGAACAGGCTGAAGAATTATTCAAGAAAGCCTATCAATTGTATTCATTATTCTGGGGACTAAACCTTAAATTGGTTGAAGTTGAAGATGTCAAAGCTCAGAATGATACTGATTTTGACGAGAGGTCAATTAAAGATGCTCCTGAAGAAAAAATTCCTTCCGAAAAAAAAGAAGGTGCTAAAAAAACAAATTTTCTTGAGAGTTTAAGCAAAGTATTGTCCAAGGCTATTGACTGTTGTAAGGAATAATCTATGCGAAGCGAATATTCATTAACTATTAGGGCAGCCGAGAAATCTATTCCTTCCGTAGTAGGAATTTTAGTGACTAAACACATTTCTTTAATAGAAAAAGAACTGGGCGAAGATGCCTTGCAATATAACTCCCCTGTTTTTAATTATCTGGGTAAGCAAGAAAAAATAGACGAAAACGGTATGGTTAAGTTGGCTGGTTGTTCCGGTTTTTTTATCGACCAAAAAGGCACTGTTTTAACCAATAGGCACGTAGTAGCTGACTCTAGCTCAGAGTACACAGTCATCTGGAATAACCATGAATATCCAGCAACAATTTTGGCTGTAGACGAAATAAATGATTTGGCTTTTTTAAAAATAGATGCTAAAAAAACTCCTTATTTGTGGTTAGGTGATTCTAGTAAAATAAGATTAGGACAAACTGTAGTGGCTATAGGTAATGCACTAGGAGAATTTCAAAATACAGTTTCTCGCGGTATTGTTTCTGGCTTATCTCGCTATATCACTGCTGACACTATAAATACTTTAGGTAAAAATGAGACCCAAAAGATTAAAGGGCTTATTCAAACCGATGCTGCTATTAATCCTGGCAATTCTGGCGGACCATTAATAGATTTGAAAGGCAATGTTATCGGAATAAACGCCGTGGCAATTATCGGTGTAGAAAATATTGGCTTTGCTATTCCTTCCAATAAGGCAATCAGAGCTTGGCATGATTTTCAAAAATATGGCAAGCTCATTAAGCGCTCATTAGGTTTTAAATATATTCTTCTGAATAATGAGCTACAGAAGAAACATAACTTTAAAACAAATGAGGGTGCTTATATTCCCTTCGAATGTGACAGCCAAGAAAATAATTTGGATGAAGATGGTCTAGCAGAAAAAGCTGGGATAGTAAGAGGAGATATCATCTTAGCTATCAACAATCAGAAAATAAATTTGGATAACTTACCAGAATCAGTCATGGAACATTTAGATATTGGCGACAGGCTAATTTTTACAGTTCTGCGACAAGGACAAATCTCAAAAATAACTACTACTTTTTCCCTTTCCTAAAAATAGTTGTATTAAAAAACGTCCCTATTCTAGGGACGTTTTTTAATCCTCGGTAATCAATTCACCTTGAATTGCCATTCTTTTAGTACTAGCCCCCAAAGGCCAACAGCTTTGTAAGACTACTGTCGGCTTACTTCTTTTAGGCAAGGCCTGTTCAGTAGTTAAACCATTATTTTTGTTTAAAGGAATGAAGGTTTTTTTGGCTACTACTTTAAAGGCATAAATATGACCATCATAATAAACAAAGAAGGGGTCACCATAGTTTAATTCATTTAGAAGAGAAAATACGGAACGATAATCGCCTGGGTCCCATGGATAGGCAGAGCTATGGCCCAAAATAATAGAATAACCGCTTCCTGGCTTATCGGAGCCAGGAAAAAGGACTACTCCTTTCCTTAAGTTGTTATAGATTATGCTAAGGTTTTTGGATGGCGGAATAAGTAATGGAGCTTGAACATTAAATTGGGGAATAAAAACAAAATTCTTGTTTGGATATTTGGCAATGAGGGCTTGCCATGACTGTGAATTTTTTTCTAATGAAGCTACGGATATAGTAGTGACAGTGCTTATCTTAGTGGTAGGGCGAGAGGTTGTCGTGGAAGAAGAAAAAATTTCCGGTAATATCGTTTGGACTAATTGTACGGGGTTTGGCAGTGAAGATAAAGTAGGTATTTTGCTCTTGGATGGTTCTAACGGTAAAAGATAACTTTTAAGAATAGCCTCACGATTTTCTGATTTGTAGAGCTGCCACGAGTTAAGATTGTTAGGGTTAATGAGAGTTAAATTAACTGGACGATTTAGTTCAAAAAGAAAGTAATGGTAAATATCTCCTATCTGATAACTAAGGAGACTAAAAAATGAGCGTCCGCTTAGAATTAAAAAGATACCAATAAAAAAAAGGCAGAAGGTAATAAAAATAGCTTTAAAACCGAGAAACTTATGTTCCATATAAACGCTAGATATTCATAATTACAGTAGCCGGGAAAAAGAAACCATTACTAACGAAAGTATAAGCAAGGGCAATAGCCAACACAGCTACTAGGCGACCAAGGATAGCGGTATCTGTCTGTTTATTTAAAATACGTTCTATTAAAATGCCAATAGAGAATGTTCCTAAAAGGACCCAAAAGGTGGTCATAAGCGTAACGTTAATCTTATGGATAACTCCAAATTTGAGAACACCAGCTAAAGCAGCTCCTTTCAAGGACGGAGTATTATTGTCAGCCATAGTTTCCAAGCCAATAACGTTACCTACAGTAGTAGTGGTTTCGGCTATGGGTTGAGTCGTGGTTACAGGAATAGTAGTGCTAGTCGTAACAAGTTTAGTTGTCACAGAGACTGCCTTCGCTAAAGTAGTAGTTGTTTTAGCGGGAACGATTT
>DAONFR010000020.1:4433-6089 GCA_035403725.1 Minisyncoccota bacterium
TTTTAGTAGTAGTGGTTGTCTCAGCTGCCTCAGCTTTTGGAACAATGTTATTGGAGCCAGTTTTAGGAGACCCAAACATTTGAACTACCACTACCCTATTTTCTCCATTCACTTGGCCGCTTAAAACAGCTACCCCAATATCCTCGTAATGAATATTCAAAAGATTGGCTTTATGTGCGGGCGAATTCAACCAACCGTCAATTACTTGATAGGTTTCGCTAAAATTCATAGCTAGATTTTCTCCAGCATATTTATAATTGTAACCATTCTGTTTGATCCAAAACCAAGGAGAAATATTAGCAGGGCTAAAATGAGCAAAATATCCATTCTTGATCATATCTGATGCCTTAGCAGCGGCAGCAGCAGTAAGCTCAGGATTAACTGTAAGTGGTTTTAAACCATCCTTAACCCTGGTTTGATTTGTCATTTCCACTATAAGATTGCCTGAAATGTCAGCAAAGAGCTTAGTTTGGGTAATATAGAGCCAACTAAGATTAAGAAAGATTCCTGTAAACAAGAAAATTAAGACATAAGTAGAAACAGCTTTATCTGACAGAAATTTTTCTGTAAGATGGATATATTTTTTACCAATTTCTTTTAAAAGCATAATAAAGTAGGTAAAATAGGGTTTTTAGGCTTCTATTGACAAATCACTTAATGTACTTTATAGTATAATACATCTTAATAAAAGTCAAGTCTATCTGATTATAGCACAAGGGACTTATGATATTTGATATATATGATATCTATTTGCCCTAAATTGCTAACCGCAGTTATTCACTTCTATCTATTGACAAGAAGATATAGCAATGTTAATATAATAATCTATAAACATTAAATAGTTTTTAACTTTAAACGTTATTTATGAGAAAATTTATTACAAAAACACTCTTAGTTTTGGCCTTAAGCCTCACTTTTGTTGGCCTAATGGCTGTTAAAACTAATGCCTTAACCGTCAGCACCCATGATTGCTACGACGGCACTACTACCAAAGTTCCCTGTACGGTAAATATTGGCAGTATTACTGTTGGTAATTATACTGACAATGCTAATACCAGGGAAGGATTAGGTTACCTTGCCCCAGGAAGCAATGTCACCATTTCATGGTCCAACATCTCCGGAGCTACCAATCAAATAAACCATTACGAAGTTTATTCTGGATGTAGTGACGCCGATGATCCTGCAAATAGTATACTTACTTATAATTTCCCCATCGGCAATACTCCTGTTGGTACTCAGTCTATTAACTGGACAGTACCGAATCAAAAATATTGCAAGATTTGGGTTTATGCAAAAGATACTAATAGCCCTTTTATGATGAATGCTATCGGTGTCTCTAATACCAGATTCATAAATACTATTGCCGGAAAAACTAACTGTTCCTTTACTGCAACTGCTAGCCCTTCCTATTTAGGTAAGAATGATACTCAGGTAAATATTTCTGCTACCAATTTAAGTGGAACAACCAGTAACTGTGTCGGTACTGGATCTTTTACTCAGACTAATTCTACTACTGCTTATACAGTAACCTGTCCCGGCGATACCAATCATAACTTTTGTTCTGATACTGTAACTGTTCACAAAGATACTACCGTTGATAAAACTCCTTGTACTGTAACTGCCGCTGTTAGCCCTACCTACTTGGGCAAGAATGAT
>DAONFR010000021.1:0-5971 GCA_035403725.1 Minisyncoccota bacterium
ATGATTCTTTTTTTATTACTTCGGGTAATAAACGAGTAACGCCATCTATAACTGTCAAAGCAGGAATTTCTCCCCCCGTTAAAACATAAGGACCAATAGAAATAATTTCATTGGCCAAATGCTCGGCCACCCGATTATCTATTCCTTCATAACGTCCGCATATTAAAACCAGTCTATTAAGCTTACTCCATTCATCTAATTTTTTTTGAGTTAATGGCACACCATTTGCAGCAAAAAGAATTACTCTAGTTTTGTCTTTCTTTTTTAATTCTAAGGCTTTCAATTTTTTTAAAGCTTTAAAAATTATATCTAAGCGCATCACCATGCCCGCCCCTCCACCATAAGGATGGTCATCAACACTTTTATAATTATTATCAGACCAGTCTCTGAGATTGTGAATTTTAATTTTAATTTTTTTCTTATCAACAGCCCTCTTAACTATAGCAGTATTAATGTAGCTATCGAGGCTTTCTGGCAAAACAGTTAAAATATCAAAGCACAGCATAAAAATTTTTTATTTCTAATCTATATAAAATAGGATATCACGAAATAAAGCGTAAAGTCCAAATTAAATTACAATAATTAAAAAACGTCGAGTTTAGCTCGACGTTTTTGTTTGTTGTCTTTACAAACTATATTTTGAGTCCTTCGACTATATCATCTGTGCTCATTGGTTTAACCTGTCCACGAGTAGAACCTTCGGGTTCTTCGATTTTCAGATTAATACGAGCATGATGCTTAGCTCCGACTACTCTCAGGATGGTGCGTAATGCTTTAGCCGTAACGCCATCGCGTCCCACGACATGGCCCATATCAGCAGGATCAACTTTAAGGGTTAAAAGCACACCCATTTCGTCAATCTTGCGATCTACGACGACCTTGTCAGGATTATCTACTATCGCTTTCACGACTTGCTCTAATACTTCTTGATCAGCTAATTCAGACATATGCTATTTTAAATAAAGACAGCAACCGCGACCTTTATGATTTGTCAGTTACCGTTAGTAAATCTTAACTTTCTGGAACGGGTTTGAATCAAACCCACGAGTTAATTTTAATAAATAATAACTAGAGAGTCAAATACAATGGTTGTGGATTACTACTTTTTCTTAACTTCTTTTTTCTTATTGGTCTTCACTAGCTTTTTGGTTTCTACAATTTTGGCACGTACCAAAAGATTATGTACTGTAGCGCTAGGTTGAGCACCGCATTTTAACCAATAAGCAATTCTCTCTTTGTTCAAAGTGATCTTATTGGAATGAGGATCCCAATGGCCTAAAAGTTCTCTGAATTTACCAGAAGCAGCAGAAATTCTTTTATCAACGGCTATGACGCGGTAAAAACTTTTTTTAGGAGCGCCTTGTCTTTGTAACCTGAGGGTTATCATAAACTAAATAACTATTTATAAAATTATATTTGATTAACGGGGAGATATTAACATATTTCCTCTAATTTGCCAACATCAGTCTATTTTTAACATACCGTTGAAGCTTAGGAACTTTCCAACTTTAAACTTTTGACTCTCGCCTACACTTCTCCTGATTTGTTATATTTCTGGGCTTCTTCAAATCTCAAGGACAATATTCTCGAAGTTTTATTTTCGTCTACAGTGACGCCGTAAATGACAGCGGCATTGGACATTGTGATACGGTTATGGGTGATCACTATGAATTGAGTTTTAGAAGAAAGTTCTTTCATCATAACGCCTATGCGACGAGTGTTTTCCTCGTCTAAAGCGGCATCAATTTCATCCAAAATAATCAAAGGTGGAGCAGCTTTGCTGACTATGGCAAAAAGTAGCGCTATTGCTGTTAGAGCCTTCTCTCCTCCAGACAGACTTTCTAAACCTTTTAATTTTGATTTAGGAATATCAATATCTATAAAAACTCCATTGATTCTCGTGTCTTCACCGGTGCGGCTATTAGTAACTTCCGTGGAGTTATCTTCCCCACCCTCATCCCCCTCGCTATTGGCAACCAAAGTCTCACCAAATTTGGGGGCAGCTTCGCCAGCCTCCTTTTTTAAAACTAATTTAGCACTCCCACCCTTAAAGATAAGATTGAAAAATTTATCAAACTCGATATTAATTTCTTTAAGATCTCGGCTAAAATCTGTTTCTATTTTGACAGTTAATTCTTTGATCAATGATTCTAAATCTTTGGCGGCTTTCTGTAAATCAGCAATCTGACCGCCCAAAAACGCATCCCTTTCTTCCACGGATTTAAATTCAGTAACAACATTTTGATCATAAGAACCTATTTCTAACAGTTCTTGCTTGGCTCTGTTAATCTTCCCTTCTAAATCTCCGATACTATTAGCATTCAGGTCAAAATCAGCTGTCTTAAGAAAGGCTGGATAATTATCTAAAAGAGCTGCTCTGTCATAACCAGATTCTTGCCATCTGCGTAAACAATCTTCTATTTTTAAATTGTTTTTTTCTAATTCTAAATTGAGATCACGCAGTTGGTCCTGTAGATGGTCTAAATTATTTCTTTTCACTTCTAAAATTCTAACCTGCTCTCTAAAATCTTTTTGGCTTAAGGCCTGTTTATTTTTCAAGTCGGTTTGTTCGCTAAGATAGGATTCGATTTGTGTATCCAGTTCTTTCAACTGCGTTTCTAATTTACTAATGGAATCTTCTAACTCCGGAGGAATAACTTTTTTCTCTTCGGGAGGTTCAATTGTCTCTTGCTGCTTAGATTCTTTTTTATTTTCAAAAAAATCATGGACAGAAAGAAGAATTCTTTTCACTTCGTTTTTAAAGACGGTTGGGTCTTCTAAAAGCAAAGCAGCTTCGATATCTTTGGAAATCACTAATAGCTTATTTTTTAGCTCTAAGGCAGAATATGCAACATTTTCTTCCAATGAAACCAACTGTGGTTTAACGGTCTGGGCAGAAAGAATTTTTTGCCATGATATTAACTGCCCATTAAGATTTCCCAAGTCATACATCAACTGAGTTTTCTGAGCTTTTAAGTTGGTTATATTGGCATCGTTTTTAATGATAGCCTCCTCCAAACTTTTGTCCCCATTTCCTTGCAATTTTTGTACCTGGGTGTCTAGGATAGTTAACTCTCCGGCTAAACTATCGGCAATCTTTTGGGCATTGTCTCGAGTCACGGTCAAAGTCTCCTCCTCGATTTTACTGAGATTCAAATAATAAGAGAAATAAATTTTTTGATGATTCTCTAAAGTGTTTTTTATTTCATTGGCGCGTTCAAAACGACTTACCTGCCGTTTGAGACTGCGTAAATGAGGCTGAATCTCGTCTCGCAAACTTTGCGCCTTATCTAAGTTTTCTAAAGTTAATTTGATTTTATTTTTAGCTTGTTCCTTTTTGATTTCTACAAAGCGTAAACCTAAAATTTCTTCCAGCATCAAAAACAGATTGCTCGGGCTAACGCGCAGGAGGTCCTCAACTGTACCTTGATTAACAATAGAAAAGCCCTTCACGCCAACTTGCTTCTTGGTTAAGAAAAGCAGAATATCTTTTAATTTGGCACTTTCATTATTTAACAAATATTCGCTTTCACCATTGCGATTCAAACGTCGCGACAAAACAAAATTCTCGGCCTCTTTATCGCCGTCGTTAGACCGACCCTCGAAACCTAATTTTACTTCTGCAAAACTGGAAGCCGGTTGGTTCTTATTACCAGCGAAAATAAGGTCATCATTTTTTTCTATCCTAATATTTTTAGGGCTTTGTTCTCCTAGAGCCCAACGAATAGCGTCAACAATATTTGACTTGCCTGAGCCATTAGGACCAACAATTGCAGTTACCGATTCGGGGAATTCTAAGCTAAACTCTTTAGCAAAAGATTTAAAATTTTTCAGTTCTACTTTTGAAAGAAACATAATGGATAGCCTTTAACAGAAAAAATAATTTAATCCATTCACTCTTATTTGCTAGTAAACGAGTAGCGCAAAATTTAGTATTTAGCCAAACCATTTTTGGCGGCATTTTCCTCTGCTTCCTGCTTGGATTTGCCCAAACCTTCGGCAATTTCTTCGTCGTCTAAATATAAACCTACTTTGAATACTTTATTATGATCTGGTCCCGAAGAACCAAGGGTTTTATATTGAGGAGTTTTACGAAAACGCTCCTGAGCCATTTCTTGGAATAGACTTTTACTATCACGATAGCTATGCTCCTGAATGACTTCTTGATAGCGAGACATAATATTTCTAGTAATGAAATCATCAGCCATCTCTAGCCCCTGATCCAAGTAAATAGCACCGATAACCGCCTCTAGTGCATCAGCCAAAATGGCTGAAGACGAACTGGTAATATTTTTGCTCTCCCCTTTAGAGAGTCTCAGATATTTATTAATGCCCAATTTCTTGGAAACTAATGTTAGACTATCTGTATTTACTAACGCCGCCCTCAGATTGGTCAAAAAACCTTCCTGCTCTTCGGGAAATTTTTTATACAAATAAACAGAGCTAACCAATTCTAAAACGGCATCACCAAGAAATTCCAAGCGCTCGTTATGATGCTTTTCTTCTCGGCGATGTTCATTCAAATAAGAACTATGCGTCAAGGATTCTTTTAAAAGCTCCTCGTTTTTCCACGTAAAATTAAAATTCTTTTTTAGCTGCTGCCAATTGTCAGAAACACTTTCCATAAATATTATTTAGAAGGTTCTATTTTAATTTCCTTCTGGCCTTCTAAGTTTAAATCCATTTCCTTTACGACTGTTCCTAGGATGCCGTTTACAAACCTGCCCGCCGAATCTCCGCTAAAACTTTTGGCCAATTCAATGGCTTCATTAATAGCCACTTTGGGGGGTACTGCTTTTTTATCGCCAAAAACGAGCTCGTACAGGCCAACTCTTAAAATGTTTCTATCGAGAATCGTAGTTTTATCTATAGTCCAGCCAGGCGTACAAGCAGTAATTATCTTATCAATATCATCCCTCTTAGAAAGCACCCCCATGAGAAGCGATTTAGGATATTCCAGATCATCTAAGCCGGATCCAAAATTCTCTAAATTACGCGCATAGGTTAATTGTACTTTCTCGGCATCAGCCATTTGGTTATTAAAATCAAGCTCATAAAGAGTTTGCACAACTATGGAACGACTTAAATGTCGAGAAGCCATGGATTCTAACGATTTTTAAAGTTCATAAAGGCACGCTGTCAACCAAGATGCCAAGGTTCTAGTTAATAAACCTAATAGCCTATTTGGTTTCTTTGCTTTCTTCTTTAAGCTCTTTGGCCTTGGCCTTCTTTTCCTTCTTATCTAACTTAGCCATAACATCCACTACCATTTTCCCATTGTAATAACCACAATTAGGACAAACTTTATGAGGTAATGTTGGTTTATGACAATGAGGGCAATTCACCAACTTAGTGGCAGTTAGTTTTAGTTGCGCCCTTCGGCTGTCGCGGCGATTTTTAGAGAAATGTCTTGCAGGTATACCACCCATAGTGTATATTTAAAATTTTATTCTTTTTTAATGCGACTTATTATTAGCACAAAAATCAAACAAGGACAACTAGCGTTGTCCTTCCACTTCCTTCTTTAATTGATTAAGCCCCCTATGAAGGATGACTCTAACATTCCCGGGAGTTTTATTGAGAATTTTTGCTATAGTTTCAATATCTAATTCTTCAATATAGTGCCAAACAACTACTTCCCAATAAGGAGATTTTAATTTACTTAATTGAGATTCTAGTAATTTGCTATTTTGTTTTTCCTCCATTGAAGCTTCTACAGCTGGATCAGTCGGAACAGTGACGCTGTCTTCATTCCCATCTAGAGACACCACTGCTTGATTCTTGTGACGATAGTTATCAATCACTAAATTTCTGGCTATTCTATAAAGGAATGCCTGCAAAGATAAAATATCCTGAGGATTCAGTTTAGAATTTTTGTTAGCCTTACTTAGAAAATTTAAGAAAACTTGAGAGGTGATATCTTGGGCCTCTTCTTTAGAGTTAACCCTTAAATATACAAACCGATAAATTT
>DAONFR010000022.1:0-5824 GCA_035403725.1 Minisyncoccota bacterium
CCAGAAGACTGCTGATCAAAGCAGCGACAGCGATCAAAACAGCTGCATTAGTCAGACCAGTTTGGTTACTTTTGAGAAGATGTCGGTTAAAGCTAATCATGAATAAATTTGATTAAGAGAGTTTGATTAAAGGGCTGGCTTTGATTTAGATACAACTGCATATCAACAGAAGGCTGTAAGACAGAATTGCTTTGAATCTGCAATGTACTAGTCATAGCAGTCTGCGGTATAAGAGTAAATGATTGACTTTGGGTTGGTAATTCCAAACTGAACTTTAAAGTTTTTGTTTGGCCAGGTTTTATTTTTAACCAGCCAGCCAAAGCTTTCATGTCCCCCTCACTAACTATACAGTAGCTGGTTCCCTCGGGACAATTCTTCTGCTTTTCCCAAGTATCAATAGTTTGATCAGTAGTAAACTGTTTAACTTTATAATTGATAGGATCGTCCGGAACTAAATACTTATCCAAACCGCTGGCACTATTTACAATTACCGTATCGGGAATATAGAAACGAATGTAATCGCTAAAACTAGTGGTATTGGAATTGGTTAGGCCAATGGTCCAATTCAATTCATAACCATCAGCGCCCAATTTAGGTTCAAGTTTTATAGAAGTTTTAAGATTTTGAGAAGTGAGATTAGAAAGAGGCGTATTGATATCACTATTGGTAAACCAAAAAGAAGTACTGCCTTGGACATCGTTAAAGGTTTTAGCTAAAGATGCTTGCTTCCACGGGAAAAAATAATATTTTTGAGAGGTAGTCGCTGCTGGAGCCTGTGTGTATGCTTTGATAACCGCTAGCCATTCCTGACCGCTAATGGTCGTTAACTGTGGCAATAAATTATCATTGACGAAATTTAAATAGTCATCGCTCAAAGGACCAGAAGTAAGACGATAATTTTTTAAATTATTTTCTAAATAGTTTCTGAGGTTAGGAACGGTATTACCATCAACATTTAAATTACTAAGGGCAGTGTCTAAAGGCTTTAAATCTTGAGAATTGAAAAGCACAATAGCGTTAGGCTCAAAGAGTGAACCAGCACTACTCTTTTGCCATAGTGAAATAAAACTCTGGGTAAACAAATTCATATCCCCAAACCAATTGCTTTGTCTTAAAGTCCAATTAGTTGTAATGGGCTGAATTTCTTTAGGAGGAATAATTTTACTGCTAATTTGATTATCTAGATTGCTGGCGTTATAGGCCCTCCAATAATCTATTTGCCACTGAGAAACGGTCACAGCTACTACTCCTCCAATTACACCTCCCAAGGGGCGGCTTTGATTGGAATCATTAAGGATAAGCAAATAATTAATCGGCTGATTACCCCCGAACAATTGATTAATCTTGCCTAAGCGTTCCCCTAGATTCTCCCAAGCTTGAGAGACATCGGCTTGACCTAAATTTTTTGTTTCACTGGTGATACGAGTGATATTTTTAAGTAGACTAGGATAAACATCGCCCCAAGACTGATTAGTTTGTTGAGACGTTTTAAGCACTGGAATAGTCTGCAACAATTGCATAGTTTGATTCAGATCTTCAAGGCTATAATACAATTTTACATACTTATAATGATAGCCTATGGGTGTTTTTTCTACTAAAATGGCAAAGGTTTTGTCTAAAAACCTTGGAAGCGATTTATTGCTAAACAAATTAATTTGATTGGAAGCTTTTTGCCATTCGAAACTAGATAAATTTTCTGCCAAACTCGGTAGTATTTGTATTAGTTTAGAATTTTTACTTTCTAAGTGATTTAACCCATAGATCAATCCCCCACAGCTAATGATTAAGCCCACGACTAAAACCACAATCAAAGTAGCACCTAAAGAAAAATGTTTAGCACATTTTTTCTTGCGAGAGCGACTCGATTGCGGCCGAAGGTCTATAATATGAGAGCTTGAAGCGAGCATAGAAATGATAACTAATAGGAAATCTTAATTAGTTTAGCAGCACTCACTGATAAAGACAAATCCGGGAATAATACATTCGGCGACGCCAAAGGGAAAATTTATAAATTATAAACGATTGTCTTAAATCAAAACATCCGCCTTTAGGGCGGATATTCTGATACCGATATTATAAGCCGAATTCTGTATTAGGCAAACATCTATCTAGCCCCGAGATTGCTCAAGGGGTCAAGCGAGCTACTTGTCTCGTAACGGGAAACCCCGCTACGGTTGCTCTTGCATTAGGGTTAAGAGTTTACGCTCTTAACGGTCACTGAGTGACCTGGGGTTTACCACTGCATAAAATCACTTTTATGTAGGGAACCGTTTAACGGTTCGCTTTTCACCTTTTTCCCACTTACGTGGGATAGTATAGTCTCTGTGGCACTTTCCCTACTATTGCTCTTATTTAGAGAACAAGGGCAATAGCGGTTGCTGTTAGCAACCACCCTTTTCGAAATGTTCGGACTTTCCTCCAAGACAAGTCTTGGCGTTTGCCAGTACCGGCAAAGTATTAAACCATGAATTAATCTTTAAGGCAAGATGAAGTTATTTTATCTAGAGAGAAACTGGAAATCCTCCAAATGAAGAAATGGCTTAAAATAATTTTTGTTTTTCGGCATCCAAGGCTTGATTAACCATAAAATCTGCTTCCTTATTTTTTTCCCGAGGAATCATTTCAATCACTAAGTGTGGAATATCAATCTTCAGATTCCAAGCCTCTAAAAACATCTTTTGCAGTTCTGCTTCTTTTATTTTGTATTCACCTCTTAATTGCCTACCAATCAATTCAGAATCAGTACAAAGTTTTATCGGAGTAACTTTTAATTTTGCTTCGCCTAAAAGTTGCCTTAATTTTTTGAAAGCAAAAATAACCGCTTTGTATTCAGCCACATTGTTAGTAGTCACACCTATAGCTTCTCCGTAGTTTTTCTTGACCCCGTCTATTTCTATGATAACCCCTAAAGCCGCTGGACCCGGGTTTCCACGAGCTCCTCCATCGGTATGAACAATAACATTTTCCATAAATTAAAATGACATTATTTTTTTGAACACTTCGTAAGTGGTCTTAGAATCTGCCAAAGCATTGTGCTGATGTTCGTTGGTGATACCAAAATAATCAGCCAAATCTCTTAAGGAATAATGTTTCACCCTAGGTTCCTTATACAATTTAGCAAAAGCCATAGACATAACGTCTAAACGATGATAACTAAAAGCTGGGGGTACATCTGTCCAACCATTTTCAAAGAAAGCTTTTTCAAGACGAGCCCAATCAAAAGTAAAATTTTGACCAACTAAAATAGTGTTCTTAGCCAAGTTTTCTAGTTGTCTCAACGCCGTTTTTAAATCGGTACCATCTTTCCAATCAGCATCATTATAACCCACTATTTTTAATGAGATGGGGTCAGCTTTTTCTAAATGCTGTGGCTTGATTTTAAAATCAAATTCACTTAATTCTTTATAGTCGGGCTGGCTCACTACCAATCCTCCAATTTCGATTATTTCTTGGTCGTAGCGTAACCCCGTAGTTTCTATATCTAAGAATGTTAAAGGATTTTCTTTGAGATAGTTTAATTTTTCATTTTCCATAATAAAGCTAATTCAAGATTTCTAATAATTAAAAGGTTTTCTACTTTAATCCTGGTAAAGTCTGTCCGCTCAAATAAGCTAAAGTGGCTCCTCCGGCAGTAGAAAGGTACTTAAATTTACTGCTCAGCTTATGCTGCTCTACAAAACTACCAGTATCCCCTCCTCCGGCTAAAGCGAAGCAAGAATGAGGAATCGCTTGCAAAGTTTTAATAGTACCTAAAGCCGCTACCGCTAAACCTTCACTTTTTCCTAAAGGACCATTAAAGAAAATCTTTTTAGCTTTAGTAACCAACCGCGCGTAAAGCATAGTGGTTTGGGGACCGATATCAACTATGACATCCTTGCCTTCTACTTTATCCAGGTTTACGGAAATAACTTTACCATTTCTTTGAACTTTCCAGTCTATGGGTAAAATAATTTTTTTGTTGGCTAAAAGCTTTGCGCCCTTGATAGCAAGGACTTCCGTTAGAGAGTTTCCTACGCTATAGCCCATTTGGGAAATTAAGGTATTGGCAGGCCCTCCACCCAAAAGAACCGCATCTGCTTTAGGGATAAAAGTGCTTAACATATCTAATTTATCGGCGATTTTAGCTCCACCGAGAATGATAATAAAAGGCTTGGCTTTCAAATGTAAGAATTTATCCAAAGTCTCGGTTTCCGTCTGCAAATTGAAACCTTTATAAGCCGGTAGATATTTGGTAATAGCAGAGATTGAAGCCGCCCGACGATGGCTAACACTGAAGGCTTCGTTAACAAAGACATCGCCCAATTTAGCTAATTGCTTAGCGAAATTAGAGTTGTTATTATTTTCTTCGGGCCAAAAGCGTAAATTATCCAGAAGATAAATATTGCCTGGTTTGAGTTCATTTTTCAAGCTGCTGATATCTTTTCTGTAATCAAGAAAAACAATTTTCCGTTTAAGCGTTTGGGAAATGGCAGACAGGAATAACCTGAGGCTTTGGTCAGGAGAATATTTATCTGGCCGACCAAAATGGCTGAGAAGAAGAATATGCTGAGGATATTGTTTGAGAATATAATCAATAGTTTTCTTGGTTTGTTCTATTCTAAAAACACTCCCTACTTTGTGCGATTCAGGGTTGTAAGAAAGATTATAATCCACTCGAACCAAAACCCGTTTATTTTTGAACGCGGCTTTATTTAAAGGTTGAAGCATAGGCTATTCAAGGGAGAAAACGATAGTTTGCTCGGAAGTAATTTCTTGGGAACCGGGGTTAATAGCTGCCTCGTTAGTACCGCTGCCTAAAGAAGCCGAGGCCTGCATATCTAGTGCTTTATAGTTATAAAGAGGAACATTAGAGCCGTTACTGATGCTGAGAATTTGTCCTATCTTAATACCAGTAGCCTTTTCCAAAGCAGCTTTCTTTTTCATTACTTCTTGAATGGCGGCAATTTGGGCCTGGAGTTGGTAACCAGCTAAACCATCTACGGTGAAAGTGATTTGAGAAATGTCATTGGCTCCATTAGGAGTCAGGCTGCCAACAATTAAATTAATTTTACTAAAATCTCTAATTTTAACAGTAACTCTCTGAGTTAATTGATAGCCAGTAATTTTAGGAGGACAAGTACGGTAATCATTAGCGCTTTGCTTACAATAGCTATAATTGTATTGAGGTTCTAGATTGTAAGTAGTGGTCGTGATATCTTTTTCGTCAATGCCCTGACTTTTTAGAAGGCTTGTTAAAACTTTCATTTTACTATCGTTATCACTTTGGGCTTTACTGCTATCAACATTTTGGGTAATAACGCCAAAACTAATCTGCGCTACATCGGGCTTAGCTACTACCTTGCCCTCTCCAGATAAAGTAATAGTTTTATTAGAACCAGCCTGTTGTAATTTTATCTTTTGAACATTGTACCAAACGAGGCTGCCTAAAAACACTGTGACTAAGCAAAAAGCCGCGATGGCAAAATATTTATGTTCTTTTCTCATAAAAAATTGGTTAAATTTGTATAAGATAATTATATCATAGATTGTAAAAAGTCTTCCAGCCATTCTTTTTGGCTGCTTCTTTCCCCGATTAGAACGCCTGATAGTACCGATAAATCCAACAAAGCTTTTATATTAATTTTATTCACGGAACCACCATAGAGAATATCAAGTTGGTCTTGGGTTTTCGATTTTAGGTAATTCCTCAGAGAACTTATCTGCTTCTCAACATAATTTAAATCTATGTCTATTTTAGAGCCAATAGCCCATAAGGGTTCATAAGCCACAGCAACATTATTATAAATTTCTGGAGCCGAATAACCTGCCACCGCTTTTAAGAATA
>DAONFR010000023.1:0-3976 GCA_035403725.1 Minisyncoccota bacterium
AACCCCCGACCTCCTCCATGCCATGGAGGCGCTCTACCAGCTAAGCTACAAGCCCTTCGATAAACTCGGGGCAAGCCCTTTTGGCAAACAAATAAGATAAGCCAAATGACTCGCCTGGAAACACTTCATAATACATTAGTTTGCCTTTCTTTTCAAGTGGCGTAAGCTCTGAGACCGCTTTATTTTAGCTCCTGTTTATGGTAGATTAGGCATACGGGGAATGTCTAAAGTCTAAAGTCTAATTTCTAAACCGCAGCCATAATGCCCGATCCCTGAACCCCATTTAAACTTTAAACTTTAAATTTTGGACTTTGTTTGTCGTACCCGCCCCCATAGCTCAATGGATAGAGTAGATCCGTCCTAAGGATAAGATGAGGGTTCGATTCCTTCTGGGGGCACACATACCTTGTATAAATGTCCAATGACTAATGACTAATTTCTAAATAGGACCCAGGGTCAAATTCTTTTGAATGCTGTTTGGACATTGGACATTAGAAATTAGGCTTTAAGTGTTTGTGTTTAACCTGGAGGGGTGGCTGAGTGGTTGAAAGCGCCGCTCTCGAAAAGCGGTATGTCCGTAAGGATATCGTGAGTTCAAATCTCACCCCCTCCGCAACGTATAAAATTTCTTTGAAATTTTCACGTTGCTGTGGCGTTTAAATTTTTGAAGAAAATTTATTACGCCGCGCCTTTCAGCAAGCTCAGTGTAAACACTTCAGTGAACTCCATGCAGATGTTGGGTATAAGCGGTATAATAAAAATGATATGAATATATTTATTGGAACAAATAGCGAGCAGAAGATAAAAATCGTAAATGATGTTTTAGCCGCTAACCATGTTAGGGGTGATTTAATACCAACAGAAGTCAAATCTGATATTGTAGGTCAACCTTTAAATGAAGAGGTAACCATAAGAGGGTCTGTTAATAGGGCCAAGAATGCGATACAAAAAAATAAAGGCATTCCTTATGATTTTTCTTTGGGCCTAGAGGGCGGATTAGTTTTGATTAACAATAATTTTAATTTGGTGTGCGCAGCTTCTATTGTAGATAAGGAAGGGCAGATTTATACGGGAGTAAGTGGTAAAACACCTTTACCGAGAGAAATAACGGAGAAGATAAAAGATGGTGAGGAATTCAGTGCTCTTATTAAAGACTTTGAAACTAATATAGTAAATCCGAATGAAGATATGAAGAGTCTAATTGCCGAGCTCGTTAATAGAACACAAAGCTTTTCTGACGCCTTTGATAGTGCTTTAATGCAGTATCAGTATAAAGAATATTTTTCTAAATAGCCTCGTGTGGTATTTTTAAGCCTTTCATAAAATTTATTAAAGCTTAGATATAAATCGGTATTACAAAACATGAAAATTGTTATTGCTGGAAGTGCCAAATTCCCTAATGAAATACAAAAGTGGATTGATTATTGGAATAATCAAAATGATTGTTCTGTTTTAGATTATCCTAAAGTAATACCTCCAGGGGATTTTGAAAGTATTTATCCAACTGCCTATACCAATTTTTTCAAGAATATAACAAAGGCAGATATATTATTTGTGGCTAATTATAGGAAGAATGATATTGAGGGATATATCGGAGCTGAAACATTTTCTGAAATGGGTTTTGCCTTAGCGCAGAAATTAATTAACGGTCAAAACATAAAGTTGATATTGGCTACCATGCCATCCAAAGAGGTGAGTTGCTATGATGAGATAGTTCTATGGAAGAAACTTGGTTGGATAGATGATGTCCTTACTTAAATATTGCTACCGAGATTGAACTTCATAATTCCTTAGAGAATACGTTTATTTTGGTTGACAAAAGACCAAATAAGGGCGAAAATACGAAAGTTAGGTCGCAGTTTTATTTTTATATTCAATTAAACTATGACTAAAAAAAGTCCATATATTGCTTGCGATGTTGCTAAGTATATTATTTATTTAGCCTCCAAAGATTTGATTGGTGAAAATAAAGAAAGAGAGGGTGTGACCAATCTAAAACTTCAAAAAATCCTGTATTTTGCACAAGCTTATTATCTTGCGAAATTAAAAAAACCATTGTTTTCTGATGAAATCACTGCTTGGGCTTATGGTCCAGTAGTACCCAATGTGTATCATGCATACAAAAATCATAAAAATAATCCCATTACAGCAGACGAAGATAAGTCATCCATATCAAAAGAAGATAAATTAATCATTCAGGAAGTTTGGAATACTTTTGGCGGATATTCGGCGAGTAGATTAGTGGACATCGCCCACTCTCATGCGCCATGGAAAGAAGCTTTTAAAACTACAAGTCAAATTATTACAAAGGATGCATTAAGTAAATATTACGTTCCTTTGTTTAATAAATAGTTGGTAGTTTTTATGGATAACTCCATAATCTCAACCAAAATTGATTCTCGTTATGCCGACAACAAGGTTTGTTTTTCCATGTCCAACTGCTCTCTTGATAAAAAATATTCCTTTAAGCATTTAAGACCACAAGAAAAAGCAGAATTGGAAAACAAAATGAAGTATCTAGAAAAGATGACGTGGAGAGCACTTGCTAACTTGCCAAGAGAAAATGGGTTAACTCGAGAAAAACTAAACAGTCCGGGTTACAAATTGATAAACGAGCAAGACCCAAGCATAAACAAAATGCCTGGTGTTGATCATTATTATTTCCATTTCAGAGTTAAAAATAGAGGATTATTTAGAGTATTTGGATATCAACAAGATGAATGTTTCTATGTTACTCAGATAGATCCTAATAGCAAAATAAACCATCATTCCTAAAATAAATATTTTATAATAACGTTTGCATATTAGATTGTTATTAGTTAATCCCTAATCCTTTTTGTGATACAATAGAGGCATGACTTATATAGGAATACTACCGAACATGATTTTGTGGTGGTACTCTCAGGGGCTCAAGGAATGCCTCGATTTTTGTTTCGCTATTTTAGTTTTTTTAAAGAATACTTTTTCTGTTCCTTTAAATCTCAAAACTCTATTTGCTCCTTGGAGAAGAACAACTAAACCCTTGGAACCAACTCTCGTGGGTCTGAAGAATTTTGTCTTTGACCAAATCGTAGCTAGGGGATTAGGACTTATAATCAGACTATTGTCTTTAGTGGCTTACTTAGTGCTCACCTTGGCGGCTATACCATTTCTATTAATTCTCTTGAGCATTTGGATAACTCTGCCTGTAATTGGAGTGACTTTTTTAATAGCGTGGATTAAACATCTTCTGTAATGGATTTACAAAATTTAGATTTCAGAAAAAATCGTTCCTATATCAAAGCGGCTAGAGCTGCTCAATGGCTTTTACGACCTTGGTCACGCTTTTTATTATCCCTGAGTGTACTTTTGGGATTTGTCTTGTTTATTTTGGCCTACCAGAATGAAGATGCTAATGTCTCAGCTGGTCCTATTGCCATAGCAGTCTTCCTTTTTATGCTGCTCAAGTTCAGCGGCAGCTATTTCAAGCGATTAGAATTAAAAAATGTTTACAGGCAACCACTAGGGAATAACATTGCCGTTTTTGAAGGCACTGATTTTGAAGCAGCCCTAATTTTGGGAGAAGTAGATTTAAAAAATCCTGATTTAAAGAAATTATTCAGACGGTTATTAAACACGTCCAAAGTTAGTTTTATAGCTTCCAAGTTAAATATTAGTCGCAAGGATTTAGTAGCCCTGGAGGACAATATATTATTTTCCAATTCCCAGGAAGGTCTAAATCTTATAGTGGCAGCTGCCTTAGCAGAAATTCAAAATAGCGGAGAGGGTTATATTTCCCCAGCCAATCTCTTTTATGGCTTTATAGCCAATTTACCAAATAGAGAACTATTTTTAGCTAAACTCGAATTAAGTTTGGAAGATGTGGCCAACCTCTGCTTTTGGAGTAATGTTAATTTTGATAAGAAAAGGAAACAACCCACTCTTACAGAACGTTTAAAAATATCTCAAGGCGGTTGTGGCAAAAATTGGGCCTTTG
>DAONFR010000023.1:4076-5596 GCA_035403725.1 Minisyncoccota bacterium
CTTACAGAACGTTTAAAAATATCTCAAGGCGGTTGTGGCAAAAATTGGGCCTTTGGTTATACACCTTATTTGGAAAAATACGGAGAGGAAATTACTGATAGCCATCGTTTCCAATCTGTTTCTATGGAAGGACGTGAAGACATTCTAGAAAAAGTGGGTACTATCTTGAGCCGAGAGAGAAAAAATAGTTGTCTTATTATTGGTCCTTTAGGTGGCGGTAAAAGCAGCTTGGTAATTTCTCTGGCGGAAAAAATTTACTATGGCAAAACTCAGAAAGAAATTGCTTATAAAAGAGTGGTCCAATTAAACCTCGACCAAATTATTACAGAGACGGTTGAGAAAACTAAAGAAATTTTGGTTAAGATTTTTACAGAAGCTTCTAAAGCGGGAAACGTTATTCTTCTTATAGAAGATATAGAAAGGTTCTTTAATAGTAACGGGGCGAATAGCGAAGATGGTATTGCCCAAGTCTTTTCTTCTTTCTTTATTAATCCTGATTTTAGGCTAGTGGCCACAGCGACCAGCAGTGCCTATCAAACTTACATTGCTCCCAGGCCAACTTTGGCTGCTAATTTAGAGGTAGTGCCCATGCCACCAGCTAGCTTCAAGGAAACTATAAGAGTGATGGAAGATCTGGCACCGCAATTTGAACGCAAATATAGAATTGCCATTACTTACAGCGCTCTTATTCAAATTTACCAGGTGGCTGATAAATTTATCAGTGTAAAAGATTTCCCTGGGAAAGCACTAACGCTAATGGATGGCATATGCTTTGCTGCTCGCAATCAGAGAGAAAAAGTTTTAGACAAAAATCTCACCAACCAATTAGCTGAAGCTATCTTAAATATTCCTATCAATTCTTTTAACGCCACGGAAAAAGAAAAATTGTTGAACCTAGAAAATATTATTCATACGAGAGTCA
Organism: Minisyncoccota bacterium; assembly: GCA_035403725.1. Classification (GTDB taxonomy): domain Bacteria; phylum Patescibacteriota; class Minisyncoccia; order UBA6257; family JAVHQB01; genus JAVHQB01. Next base: position 4,999 of record DAONFR010000023.1, read on the forward strand.
TAGGGCAGGAAGAAGCAGTGAGCGCTGTGACCAATGCTTTGAGACGGGCTCGCACTCAAATTAAAAATAGCAATAAACCTTTAGGCAGTTTTCTTTTCTTAGGGCCTACCGGTGTGGGAAAAACAGAACTCGCTAAAGCCCTCGCTTGGAGTTACTTTGGTAGTGAAACCAATATGGTGCGTTTAGATATGAGTGAGTACCAAACTCGCGAATCGGCCAATCGACTCTTGGGCCATAAGGCAACAGCTGGTGAAGAACTAGAAGAAGGCGATTTTATAAAAGCAGTGAGACAAACACCTTTCTGTGTGGTGCTTTTAGATGAAATTGAAAAAGCTCATTCAGATATTTTAAATTTATTTTTACAAGTCTTAGATGAAGGCTATCTGACCGATGGCATGGGCAATAAAGTTGGCTTTAGCCAAGCCATTATTATAGGTACTTCTAATGCGGGGGCTAATTTAATTCGTGAAGAAGTTATAAGTAAAGTTCCTCTCGACCAGGTAAGCAACCATCTGATGGATTACTTACAAAAAGAAAATATTTATAGACCAGAGTTTTTAAACAGATTTGATGGTATTATAGTGTTTAAACCTTTGAC
>DAONFR010000024.1:0-5429 GCA_035403725.1 Minisyncoccota bacterium
GTAGTGCGGCAGCTTTCCAAGCTGTTTACACGAGTCCGAATCTCGTTACCCGCTCAAAATTCCGCGGTTAACTTAATGATTTCCTACTGGAAATCTCGTTACCCGCTCCCGAGTCAAACTCGGCTACGAGTTTGAGGAGGGCCAAGTCAGACTTGGCCTTCAATCTGTAATACAAAAAATGTATGACGCCTCAAAAATATGGTTTCTACGTTTACATTTTGTTAAGCTTAAAAGATAAGTGTTTCTATACAGGCTACACGGCAGATCTTCGTGCAAGATTTTTACAGCACAAAAGAGGTGAAGTAAAATCTACAGTGAATAGGAGACCATTAAAGTTAATCCATTACGAATATTATATAAACGAACATGATGCTCGTGTCAGAGAAGTTTTTCTCAAAAGTGGCTTTGGACGAAATGAATTAAAAAAGCCTTAAAACACACCTTGAGAGAGCAACTCTTTTAATTCGAAATTGATGTAGAACAACCATTTTTGCACGAAACACTAACTGCCTTGTACTTAAAGCATCTTTTTGTTCCTAACATTATTTGGCCACTAGTCATTTTATTGCCCCCATGCGTTTATTTAAAACCAGTCTTTCATTTCTAATTACGGGAATAATTATATTCTCCTTTTTTGTTTTTTGGAGCTATTTTAATACACCTCATAATTTTTCCGTTATTTCTAATGTACCGACTACAACGACTACCACTGAACCTCAAGAAGTTTCCCTTTTAACACTCGGAGACATTATGCTCTCTCGGGGTGTGGCCTATAAAATTAGCAAACATACTCCCGAATATCCCTTTATAAAAGTTAAAGATACCTTATGGAAAAGTGATTTGGTTTTTGGAAATTTAGAAGGTCCTATTATTGAAGGTAGAGAAATAGCCAATGGAGAAATGGTTTTCAGAATGGACCCTAATTTAGTTTCCGTTCTCTCGGATAATAATATTGGTATCCTTTCTTTGGCTAATAATCATATTCCTAATTTTGGTGAGGAGGGTATTAAAAGTACCATTACTAAATTAGGCTATCAAAATATCCATACAGTAGGGGCTGGCCAGGGTGAAGATGCCTATAAGGCAACCATAGTTAATGTGAAAGGAATTAAAATTGCTTTCTTAGCTTACAGCGATCCTATGACCACTCAATCGGGATACGCTGCTGCCGAAGATCATTATGGTATAGCTCAGATGGACAGCAGCCGGCTAAAGAGTGATATCGCTGTTGCTAAGGAGAGCGCAGATCTAGTTGTCATCTACATGCATTCAGGGGAAGAGTACGAAACTAACCCTACCTCTCGTCAGATAAATTTTGCCCACATGGCTATTGATAATGGCGCTGATTTGGTTATCGGCAGCCATGCTCACGTAGTCCAGTCGGTGGAAAAATATCAAAATAAATATATCGTTTACGGTCTCGGCAACTTTATTTTCGACCAAATGTTTTCTTTGCCAACTAGACAAGGAGTTATGGCTAAATTTATTTTAACTAAAGCAGGCGTAAAAAGTGTTGAATTTCTTCCCTATCTTATAAATGATTATTGTCAGCCGACACCAGTAGAGGGGAATGATGCTAATAAGATTTTAAAATTACTTAAGCTGGCTTTACCGCAAAAATAAATATTGTTTATAGGAATATCGAAAAGATTTTTCAAAAATAATTCTTTACAAATATAGCCAGTTTGTTAAGATGTCGTAGTTCAATTTTTCTTATGTTGAAGTTTAATGATAAGGAAATAAATTAATTTAAACAAAGCATTCATGCTTTAAATTATTTAAATGTATAAAACAGTTGGCACTCACTTTTTAATGGATTTTTGGGGTGTTGATGCAGAGCTCTTAGATGATAAGAAAAGAATTTTAGCCATTCTTGTAACCGCTGCAGAAAAAACACATAGTCAAATTTTGGGATTTAAAGCACACAAATTTAGTCCACACGGCTTAACGGCCGTTTTATTGTTGGCTGAATCTCATCTTTCTATCCATACTTACCCCGAACATAATTTTGCCGCCCTTGATGTTTACACTTGCGGCAGTCACACCACTCCTGAGAAGGGGGTAATGTATTTAAAAGCTTCTCTGAAGCCAAAAACATTTACTATTCAGAAGGTCAAAAGAGGACTTAATTGATTTTGACATTAGGAAATAACCATCTATACTTAAATTAAGAGTAGTAACTAGTAAAGTAAAATCATCCTATGAGTAAAACAAAAATTATTTGGTTGGTGACAGCCATAGTGTTAGTCGTTTTGTTATCGGTCTTACTAGCCTATAAGGACAAACTACTACCTACTGCAGGCTATGTTTATGTACTTAAACCTTTACCAACTAAAGTTCCTATAGTAAGCGGTCCCATGTGTGGTTGGTGTGGCAATAGTTGTGTCAATTGGAAGAATAGTGATGCCCGGAGAATACATTGTGCTGATGTAATGCCGGCTACTGGTACAGAATGTATAGCCGAGAATGACGCCTGTGTTCTTAAGACAACTGGAGTACAAGCAGAATAATATTAAAAAAATAAAAGGCTATTCCCGAGAATAGTCTTTTTTGTTTTGTTTTACTTTATGATAGAATGAGCCTAATTATTAAAATATTTATTTATGATTTTATCTGACAGGGACATTAAAAAAGCTATGAAAGAGGGTCATGTTGATGTTAAGCCTTTGGTTCCCAATTCTATTCAGCCAGCTAGCGTTGACCTGCATTTAGACTCAAAGTTTCTGTTTTTTAAAAATGGTAAGCATACCTTTATTGACGTAAAAGAGCCTTTGGACGACCTCATGGAAATGGTAGACGTTAAAAAGGATGGCTACATAGTAATTCATCCTAATGAATTTGTTTTAGGCAACACTCTAGAAACAGTCACTGTTGATAAAACCATAGCCGGTAGATTAGAAGGCAAAAGTTCTTTGGCTCGTTTAGGATTGCTGGTCCATGTGACTGGGGGCTATCTGGATCCTGGTAACAGCACCACTCTTACTTTAGAATTTCATAACGTTAACAACCTGCCTATCAAACTTTATCCCGGGATGAAAATCGCTCAAATGTCTTTCATGACTATGTCGAGCGAGTGTGAACGCGGTTATGGAGATAAAAAATTAGGCAGTAAATATTACGGAAAGAACAAGCCAGTGGCCAGTCAGATCTATAAAGATTTTATAAAAAAATAAAAGTATGTCAGCCCAAATTTCTTCAAATAAAAATATACGTATTCTGACAGGGGATAGGCCTACTGGTAAATTTCATTTAGGCCACTTATTCGGTTCCCTCGGAGAACGTTTGCGTCTTCAAGAAGAAGGGGCTGAGTGTTTCTTTATTATTGCGGATTACCAAGCTATTACCGACAGACTTACTACTAAAGAATTAGAAGAAAATATTTTAGAAGCGACTCGCACCTATCTTGCCCTAGGTATAGACCCTCTCAAGAGTCATATCTTTGTTCAATCCCATATTCCAGAAGAAGCCGAGCTTTTTTCGCTTTTCTCCATGATGGTCAATATTGGTCGTTTGGGAAGAAATCCTACTACTAAAGCAGAATTTAGGGCGGCAGTCTCCAGGGGCTTTACTGGTGAAAATCAGATGTCTTTGGGTCTTTTTTCTTATCCCGTGTTTCAGGCTGCCGATATTTTACTCTTTAATGCCAATGCGGTTCCCGTTGGTGAAGACCAGTTGCCTCACTTAGAACAAACAAAAGAGATTGCTGAGTTCTTTAATAAGCACTACGGTAAAGTCTTTAATATTCCTAAACCAATTCTCACTACTGGAGCTCGTATTTTGGGATTAGATGGTACACAAAAGATGTCTAAAAGTCTTGATAATGCTATCTATATATTTGATGCTCCCGAAATTATTCTGGCTAAAATAAAAAAGGCTAAAACTGATTCGCAATCTGACATTAAATATGCTCCAGACAGCAGGCCTGGAATCAGTAACCTTATAAATATTTATAGCTTAATCCGAGGAGTCACTCCCAAGGTAATAGAAAAAGAATTTATTGGTAAAAATTACAGTCAATTTAAAGAATCCCTGGGCGAGGCCTTGATAAAATATTTGGCTCCTTATAGAGAAAAATATCTGCAATTGTTACAGGACCAAACCATGGTTAAGCAAGCGCTCAAAGATGGCACTGAAGCCGCTCAGAGAGAAGCACAAAAAACTATGGTGGCAGTAAAGAAGGCCATTCTCATGGATTATCCTAATATCTTTTAAACTGAAATAATCTGAAGAAAAAGCAGCTTTTCTTTCTTGTGAGAAGCTGCTTTTTGTGTTAAAATCACATCACATAATAAAGAATACAGCCTATGAATATTAGTTGGTTGGGAAGCGGTTTTGTCCGTTTAGAATATAAAAATCTTTCAGTCGCTATCAATCCTTTTACAGAAGTTGAAACCGGGGTAAAACCACCGCGTTTTAAGTTTGATTTGGCTGTCCTATCCAAATTGGAGGATATGAGCACCAATCCTTATGTTAAAAATGCTGATAGCAGCCAGTTTATTTTGGCTGGGGATGGAGAAATAGAGAAAAATGATGTCTTCATTTTGGGCTTTTCCATGAATCAACCTACCTCCACTACCACGAATGCTAAAAATGGTAATATTTTTGTTTTAAGAGGTGAGGAAGTTAACATTGCTTATTTAGGCTTTTTGCCAGAAGGCAAGCTTACTCCTGAAATGCTGGATAAGATTGGTGCTATTGATGTGCTTCTGGTACCAGTGGGGGATGGCGATAGCCTAAATGAGACCGAAGCCATTGCTGCCATCAACGATTTGGAACCCAAGATTGTTATTCCTATTAATTATGCCTTACCCGGATTCAAGAATAATCTCAATCCTTTAGAAAAATTTCTTAAGGCCTATGGTAAACAGCCGGCTTTAACTGATAAAAAAATCACTATCAAAAAATCCAACCTTCCTCCAGAAACCCTTCTCTATATATTGGAGCCAGAGTTATAGATATTGGTATTTTAATTTGGTTATTTAGTAATTGAGAGTGGATTTAAAATTTAGAATTTAAAATTTGAGCTTTTAATTTTCCCATGGACAAAGATAAAGAAATAATTCCTGAAGGTTTGGATAAAAATATCATCGATAAGAATATCTCAGAAGAAATAAGTACTTCTTATTTGAGCTATGCTATGTCTGTTATTGTAGCTAGAGCTCTTCCCGATGTTAGAGATGGCCTCAAACCTGTCCAGCGCCGTATTCTCTATGCCATGAATGAAATCGGTCTTACCCATAGCGGTAAAACTAGAAAATCAGCCGCTGTCGTTGGTGAGGTTTTGGCTAAGTACCATCCCCATGGTGATACTGCTGTCTACGATACTATGGCTCGTATGGCGCAGGATTTCTCTCTGCGTTATCCCATGGTTCATGGTCAAGGAAACTTTGGTTCTATTGATGGCGACTCTCCCGCTGCTATGCGTTACA
>DAONFR010000025.1:0-5377 GCA_035403725.1 Minisyncoccota bacterium
ATCCTTGACGGTGTGTAAATCATTAACAGCTTCTACTATTTTATCCAGATTATCCGACAGACAATTTCTGTCACCAAACTCATCCATAGCCCCAGCTTTAATCAGGCTTTCTAGCGTTTTGCGATTAAGATAATGTTTATCTAAACGTGCCAGATAGTCTGCTAAATTCTTATAAGGACCATTTTTCTTTCGCTCCTCAGTAATAGCCTCTGCTACCATGGTTCCCACATTCTTAATAGCCGCCAAGCTAAAACGAATGTCACCACTGTCTTTATCCACACCAAATTCTACAAACGAGTGGTTGACACTCGGAGGCAGAACTTTTATTTTCATGCGTTCACATTCATTAATTTCGATGGCAATTCTATCTAAATCACCGTAATCAGAAGTTAAGAGAGCGGCAAGGAATGCACTAGGATAATGAGTTTTTAAATAAGCAGTTTGATAAGCAATACGAGCGTAAGAGGCAGCATGGCTTTTATTAAATCCGTATTGAGCAAAAGGTTGAACCCATTCCCAAAGTTTATTCAGTTCTTTTTCCTTGTGCCCCATTTTTACACCTCCTTCAACGAATTTGATTTTCTGCTTAGCTAAAAGTTCGGCATTTTTCTTACCTACTGCCTTTCTTAAGATATCGGCTTCTCCCAAAGAAAAACCAGAGACATCTCTAGCGATTCTCATCAGCTGCTCTTGGTAGACCATGATGCCGTAAGTATCTTTGAGGATTGGCTCCAATTCTGGCAGCATGTAACTAAACTTTATTTTCCCATTCTTTCTATCAATATATTCTGGCAAGAATTGCATTGGACCTGGTCGGAACAGTGCTACCATAGCTATAATGTCTTCAAAACGTGTTGGCTTCAGCTCCTTTAAAAAGCGCCTCATGCCAGTAGACTCAAGCTGAAATACTCCAACGGTTTCTCCGGCCGACAATAATTTATAGACTTCCTTGTCTTCAAAGCCTAAGCTGTCCAATTTTAGTTCACTCTCTTCTCCTCCAACTTTTCTTATAATTCTTAAAGCATTTTTGATAACTGTGAGATTCTTTAGCCCCAAGATATCCATCTTAACCAAGCCAATGCCTTCTATATCGTGTCCAACATATTGGGCGACTACGCTACTATCGGATTTAGCTGAACGTTGTAAAGCTGTGTAATCAGTTAACGGTTCACGAGCAATCACTATTCCTGCGGCATGAATGGAGGCATGACGAGCTACCCCTTCAATTTTTTGAGCATTATCTATAATTTCGTGAGCCGCTGAATCCGTCTCGTATAAATCTTTCAGTTCGTGAATTTCTTTTAAGGCATCAGCCAAACTTTCCTTAGTAGCTTGACCTAAAAGTTTTGAAATTTTATCCCCCATTTCGTAAGGATAGCCTAATGCTCGGGTAACATCACGCACAGCCAAACGTGATTGCATCATTCCAAAAGTAACGATTTGGGAAACGTGATCAGCCCCATAGCGTTTAGTGATAAACTCTATAATTTCTTGACGGCTAACATCAGGCACGTCGCTATCAATATCTGGTGGGGAGATTCTTTCAGGATTCAGAAATCTTTCAAAGAACAGATCGTATTTTAAAGGATCAATATCAGTAATCCCTAGAATGTAAAGGATTAAAGAGCCGGCGGCTGAACCACGCGTATTAGTAAATATGCCTTGATTACGAGCATAGGTAATAAAATCATGAACTATAAGAAAATAATCTGTAAAACCAGTTTTTTCTATGATACCAAGCTCATAGTCTAAACGCTCTCTCGCCTGTTTTTCGTCTTGAAAATGGAATTTGGGGAAATTTGTTTCTAAAAGTGATTTTAAATAATCTAACGAGTTAGTGAATGGTTGAGGAAGCTCAAAACGAGGAAAAATTGGTTTCCCCATAGGAATCTCTACATTACATTGGTCCGCAATCTTGTGAGTATTTTCCATGTACTCTTTGATTTTGGGATAATCAGCCATTTGCTCTTCAATGACCTCTGGAGTTTTGAGAGAAAAATCTTTACCTTTAAGGCTTAATCTCCCTTCGTCATAAATAGTCGAACCAGTTTGAATAGCTAAAAGAATATCTTGAGCCGGTCCGTCTTCGGGTTTTAAATAATGAGAATCGCAAGTAACAATACAAGGTAAATTGAATTCTTCCGAAAGCCTGACCATACCATCGTTGACTACCTTCTGCTCAGGAATTTCTGGATGAGGTTGCAGTTCTAAATAAAAACTCCCCTCTTCAAAAAGTCCTTTATATTCAGCCGTAAGCTTTCTGGCTAATTCATAGTTATTTTTGATTAAGGCTTGAGAAATTTCCCCCTTTAAACAGCTAGAGGAAGCGATTAGCCCCTTACTATATTTCTTTAAATGCTCTCTATCGGTTCGCGGCTTATAGTAATACCCTTCCAAATGAGCCGAGCTCACTAATCTCATCAGGTTTTGATAACCTTCGTAATTTTTAGCTAAAAGAATTAAATGGTAATTAGCGCTATCTATACCGCTCTCTTTATCGGTTAATTTTCTTGGGGCTACATACATTTCGCAACCCAAAATAGGCTTGATGCCAGCCGCACGAGCCTTAGTATAGAATTCTATTAAGCCATAAACCACTCCATGGTCTGTTAAAGCTAGGCTATCCATCCCAAGTTCCTTAACCCTAGCCACCAAATCATCTATTTTGGATAGGCCATCGAGTAAGCTGTAATGACTATGAACGTGAAGGTGGGTAAAAGACATGAATAAATGGTCGTTTAATAGCTCCATTATAGCAGTTAAAAAAGTTTTGGCAAAATTGGCAGAACCAATTCTTTATGCTTTAATAATTCGATTAAAATGAAACATGCAAATAATAAAATCCTAATAATTTTAGGCCAAACAGCTACAGGAAAATCAGATTTAGCCATTGCCTTAGCTAAAAAATATAACGGAGCTATCATCTCAGCTGATTCTCGACAGGTTTATAGAGGTATGGATTTAGGTTCAGGTAAAGTAATCCGCGATACCGATGCTTCTGATTTTAAAAGTGAAGGTATTTCGCATTATCTTATAGATATTGCTGACCCAAAAAAAGATATTTTCTCTGTCAGCGATTTTTTAGCTCAGGCCAAAAAGGCTTTAAAGATTATAGAAAAAAATAAACAATTACCTATTATTTGTGGCGGGACTGGCTTATATATTTCCGCTCTAATAGAAAATTGGCAACTGCCCAAAATTAAACCTAATTTTAAATTAAGAGAGGAACTTGAAAATCTATCAACTACTAACCTATTTGAAAAATTAAAAACTTTAGACCCTGAGCGAGCACAAAGTGTGGACCCTGCCAATCGAAGACGTCTTATACGCAGTTTAGAAAATACCATTCAAAGTGGTCAGCCTTTACCGCCTCTAGAAAAGGGAGAGCCTTTAGGTGAATTTCTTATTCTCGGTTTAAAAAGAGATAATCAACAACTTAAGAAACTTATTAAATTAAGACTTAACAGGCGTTTACGTTTAAAAATGTTAGACGAAATAGCTACTTTGAAAAACAAGGGGGTATCTAGCGAACGGCTAGAGAGTTTTGGTTTGGAATATCGCTATCTGAATAGATACCTTGAAGGCAAGATAAACTATCAAGAGATGAGAAATCAACTAGTCAGTGCCATTTATCATTTTGCTAAAAGACAAAATACTTGGTTTAAGAGAATTCCTAATGTTTATTGGTTCTCAAGCAAGAGAGAAAATAAAAAAGCCTTCAAACTAGTTGAAGACTTCCTGAAAAATTAAAAACGAAAAACTAAAAATGCAAAATATAAAAACAATAATTTCGGCGTGTTCTTTTTCGTTTTGCGCTTTACGTTTTACGTTTACTTACCCATCTCCTGCTCTAACAACCTCTTTAATGTCTCTGGGCTAGCCTTACCACGAGTAGCTGCCATCGTTTGTCCAAGAAGAAACTGAATTACAGTAGTTTTTCCGCCTTTATATTCTGCTACTGCCTTAGCATTTTTAGTCAAAACCTCTGCTACTACTTGAGTCAAAGCTTCTTCGTCATTATTTTGGGTGTATTCCTTGAGAAGGCTCTCTAAACCTTCTTTTTTCCAATCTTGATTATTGCTATCGGTAATTATGGTTAATATTTTTTTGGCTGAAGCACTGTTAATTTTGTCTTCAGCTAAGGCGATGATAAGATTTTTATAATCGTTAAGACTAATAAATTTTTCATCTACCTCTGCCCCTTGGATTGAAGCTAGACCTACCAAGTCAGAAGCCAAATAGTTATAGGCTAATTTATTTAGTTTTTCTAACATTAAAGGCTCTGCATTCAATTCTCTGAATTGTTGAGTTAGCTCTTCGTAGTATTTAGCAACATTGGTGTCGCGAATAAGGACATTGGCTTCCTGGCTATTAAGCTTATAAACTTCTTGGAAATAAGTTTTTTTATCCCAAGGAAGCTTAGGTAGCTCTTTCTTAACTGTATCCAAATCAAATAATACATTCTGATTCTCCTTTGACCAAACATGCATACGAGGTAAATCTGGCTCATAGAAATATCGATAATCATTAGTATTTTCCTTTATTCTTTGAGAAATAGTCGCATTATCATTTTCTAACCACCCTCTAGTTTCTTGAATAATCTGTTCTCCTTTTTCTATCAGATCTATTTGCCGACGAGTTTCGTAATCGATAGCTTTTTCTAAGACTCTAAAAGAATTAAGATTTTTAACCTCTACTTTAGTGCCAAGCTTTTCTTCTCCCTTCAACCTAACAGAAATATTGGCCTCACAGCGCATTTGTCCTCTCTCCATATTAGCCTCAGAGACACCTAAGGTTTTATAAAGAATCTGCAATCCTTCACAAAATAAGCGCGCTTCCATACCGCTTCTGATCTCTGGTTCTGTGACCAGCTCCATTAAAGGAACCCCTGCTCGGTTAAAATCTACCAAGGTATCTTTTTGGGCATGAGCAAGTTTAGCAACATCTTCCTCTAAATGAACTCTAGTAATAGTTACTCGTTTAGGTTGGAGATCATTACTTAGATAAATATCTAGATAGCCCCCTAAACACAAGGGCATATCATATTGAGAGATTTGATAACTTTTTGGCAGGTCTGGGTAAAAATAATTCTTCCTATCAAATTTAGAATATTCTGCAATTTGAGAATGCAAAGCCAAACCGACTTTCACCACTTGCTTAACTGCCTCCAAATTAATAGTAGGCATAGCTCCTGGCTGTCCAGTACACACAGGACAAATATAAGTATTAGGCTCTACTCCTTCTGGATTATTGGGACAAGAACAGAACATTTTTTGTTTAGTAATTAGCTCTGCATGAATTTCAAGCCCTACTACTGTTTCGTATTTTGAATAAATATCGTCAGCCATACATTTATTAATTTTAAAGACTAAATTTT
>DAONFR010000026.1:0-5188 GCA_035403725.1 Minisyncoccota bacterium
AAAATGTCCAATAAATAAAACCAAAAGCTGTTTTAGTGGCGCTAAAATAAGACCACCTATAACCAATAGAAAAGAGAGAAATAAGACCATTTGTAGCCCGTGAGAATAAAGACACTAGGCTAAGCATAGTCAGAAGAAAGTAAGAAAGATATTGGAAGGGGCCATGCCAAATATAAGCCCAGTAAAGACGTTTTATTTTTTTCTTTATATCAGGAACATTTTTGAGATTCTCTGGTAATTGACGACTCCATCGGCTCAAATCAGAAATCATTTGCAGCTGCCCCATGCCCCAACGTTTTCTTTGTTTTACATACATCTTTATAGTAGCTGGGGTTTGCTCGGATGATGGATAAGGCAAATAATAAGGCCAGGCATTTTCCTGCAAATACATACGTGTGCCTAAATCCAAATCATCGGTAATAGTATGCGGATTAATACCTTTAACTGCTAAAATTAAATTTCTCTCAATAAACAAATTGGTCCCGCCCACAAACGGCATATATAAGAATTGATACGGTAAGAATGTTTGATGGGAAAAGGCTTGCCCTAGGGCAGCTAATTTGGAAAAGTTAGAAATAGACCAAAAATTTCTTACCTGAAAAACTGGTAATTGAAATACCCTTTTAGAATTATCTAGAATAAAAGCTTTAGCCACCGCTAAAAAAGATTGGTTATTGGGATGCGCATCGGTATCAAAAAAAGCATAAAAGGTCGGCAATTGTTTAGCTTCCTTCTCATATTCAGTTACGGCCCAATTGAGGGCTCGTCCTTTTGTAGAAGCTACTTCATGTCCTAAGCATTTCCCTGAAACTTCTCCATCAAAATCATAAGGAACATCGTAATGCCAAAGATGAAAATCTGGCTGGCTAATCTTATATTCCTCCTGCATTCTCTTTACTTCGGTTTGGGTAGTAGTCTCCCCTTCCTTGGCTTTAAGCGTTTCTTTTTGGTCAGTCACTACTACTACCTCGTAACTATCGCGTGGATAATTAATATTTAAAAAAGTCTCAATGGTAGGAGCAACCACTTCACTTTCATCTCGAGCTGGAATAACTATAGTAAAAAACGGTAATTTAGTTTTGCAGTCACTGGCTATTTTTTTAACTTCTTCTATAGTTAGGTTTTCTCTTACTTTCCAATATTTAGAATAAGCATAAATAACTACCAATACTACCCTCACAAAAAGCAAGACAAAAATAACGCCTGATAGATAGATTACAGCATTGCCAGAAAAAGATAAAAACGCTCTCCAAAATGGAGATTTAGGCACCAGAAAGTGAAAACTTAAAATAAATGGAATAAGGGATGAACCCATAAGAATTGAATTAATTGTTTGTGCGGGGATCTAAATGCAATCCATCTTTTAAATAACGCGGAATAATATGGATATGAGGCCGATGAGGTACGCCCGACTCAGCTGCTTCGCCATTATAAATCATATAATTGTAACCGTCAGCATGCAGCTCAGCAGTAAGCTTCTCAGCCAATTCTCTCGCCTTGGCATGCAGCTCTAACCATTCATCTTCCGGCATAGCATTTATGCTTGTGTAGTGATTTTTGCTGAAAACGAGCAAATGGTTAGGAGCAATAGGTTGAGCATCAAAAATGGCCAGAAAATTATCGTCTTCATAATATTTCTTAGAAGGTATGTCACCTTTAATGATTTTACAAAAAATGCAGTTAGGATCGTTAAGCATATGAAATTTATTTTTAATTTAAATTTCTTTTTAAAGTTTTAAGAAAATGCGCTAGTAAAAAAGTATTGATAATATCGTTCTTCTCTGCCCAACCCCGACGAGCTTCGTTTATTCCATACTCTATTCTATTTAAATCTTCCAAAGCATGAGTATCGCTATCAATAACAAATTTTAACCCAGCTTGTTTAGCCTCCTTGACTTTAGAAGCCTCTAGATCTAAGCGGAGAGGACTAGCATTAATTTCTAAAATAGTATGGCTGGCAATGGCAGCATCAAGAATTGCGAGCCAATTAATTTGAACTGAAGCCCTTCGGTTGATTAATCTGGCCGTCGGATGAGAAATAATATCCACATAGGGGTTATTGATCGCTTGTATGAGTCTAGCTGTGGTTTTTTCTTCTGATTGGTCTAATTGTGAGTGCAAACCGGCAATAACATAGTCTAATTGTTTAAGAATAGTCTCATTAATATCTATCGAACCATCTTCCAAAATATTGGCCTCACAACCTTGAAGAATGGTGAAATTAATATGCCTATCTTTGTACTTTGAATTTAATTTCTGGATCTCCAAACGTTGAGCCATTAATTGTTCTTCGTCTAGGCCATGCTCTATTTTTAAAAATTTAGTATGATCAGAAATACCTATATAGTCATAACCCAATTTTAATCTGGCATATTCGGCTAAATCGCTAATAGAATCCTGTCCCCCATCCCAATCAGAATGAACATGCAAATCGCCACGGATGTCTTTAAGAGTAATAAGATTTAATTTTTTTCTTCCTTGCGCCCATTGTATCTCTCCAGAATTTTCCCTTAATTCTGGCTCTATATAGCGAAGACCTAAATTGGTATAAATGCTCTCTTCCGATGCTCCGGCTATTTGTTTAGTGTTCTTAAATAATCCGTACTCATTTAATTTCAAGCCTTTACCGACAGCAATTTTACGTAATTCTATATTGTGCTCTTTACTGCCAGTAAAATATTGGCAAGTAGATCCATAAGCTTTTTGAGGCACTACTCTTAAATCAACTTCTAAATCATTTATCACCCTAATAGAAGAGCGAGTATCACCACGGCTAATAATATGTTCTACTTTGGGATTCTGCAAATGAGTAAAAGTTTCCATCACCAAAGAAGGATTTTTAGCCACTACTACATAATCTAAGTCACCGATGGTAGATTTTTTTCGTCTGTAGGAACCAGTAATATTAACTTGGGTCACACCAGGAATGTTTTCCAGTTGTATCCTAATTTTTTCTGCCAACGGCTGAATTTCGGCATAAAGCCAACGTTTACCAACAGTATCTATTTGATTTAAATTAGTTAAAATATTTTGCTCTAATTTTTCTCCTCCACGAGGTAGCGCACGTACCAATCCTTTTTCAGCTGCTGCTTTTAAATCAGCCAAATTCTTTACACCCAATTCTGTCCACAGCCATTTAATTGTCTTGGGACCTAAACCAGGCACAGCATCTAAACTATCAATATCTATAGGATATTCTTTGGCATATTTTTCGTATGTTTGAATTTTACCAGTCTCCAAGTACTCTTTTATTTTATAAGCTAAATTTTTCCCAATTCCCTCTAAAGCTTCTAATCCTTTAATATCATCGGTTCTATAAATATCGGCTACAGATTGATTGAGCGTTCTCAGAATGGCAGCCGCTCTCTGATAAGCAGCTGGTTTAAAATCAACCCCTTCCATATCTAAAAAAACGCCGAGATGGTGAAATATTTTAGCTATCTCTTCATTAACTTCAAATTGTTCTGCAACCATAACTTAACTTAAATTTAGCTGATATTGCTGCCATTAAAGGCCAGTTTGTCCGGAGTCAAAAGTATCGCTTCTCCATTTTCACCATGAGCAGCCAAAAGCATTCCTTTACTTTCTAAACCCATGAGCATCCGAGGCTGTAGATTAGCAATGACAATTATTTGTTTTTCAATCAGCATTTCTGGCTCATATTGTCTTCCTATGCCTGCTACTAATTGTCTGGTTTCTTCTCCCAAATCAATAGATAATTTAATAAGTTTATCGGAGCCTTCAACTCTTTCGGCTGTTTTTATAGTAGCTACTCTCAAATCTATTTTTTTGAAATCATCAATAGATATTACATCCATATATTTATATTTAGAGATTGTTATGTTAATCTTTGGATTATTTGGCCGCAGTTCCTGTTATTAACTGAGCTTCTTTATATAGTTGATCTACACTAGTTTGGGTAAGATGTTGCCCCCTAACTAATTGTTGAGGATTAATAGCTAAGAGATCTTTTACCATAAGAATATTCTTATTTTTTAATACCTCAGCCGTATAGCCCTTAAAAGACGGCAAGATTGTCACTGGATAGAGCTTATTGGATTCAATAATATATTCAAGCCCTCTATCATTAGGATAACGCCAACCAATCATATTTAAACCCATACACTCGCCGTAAGCAATTGACTCACTGGTTAATTTGTTATTAGTAATCACCAAAGGATGAATATGGCCATCCTTATTGGCCAAACCAATGTCATAAAAATAAGCCCAAGAAGCCATTAAATCGTGTAAATCAAGCCTGCCTCCAGGTTGTACCCTATATTTACATTCTATGAGTTCTATATCTTTACCTTTGCTGGCTTCAACATCTACTTCATGAGGCACACACTTTCCCTTCCACATAACACCAGTTTTAGTGCTGTATTCGTAGAATCTCCACAGGCTAGCAATGTATTGCTCGAAAGGAAATCCGGTAGGGCCAAGTGACTGAATGGCTTTTTTTAAATTCAATCTCATCCCCACCAGAGGAGATTCTTTTCTGACAACACTTAAAATTATGTTATAGATATCTTGAGTGGACATTCCCGCCGTCACTTGTGCCGAAGTAGCTTCCACAGCTTCCTGAGCTTGACGCGGTGAAGCTCCTGCTCTTCTAGCGCTACGCCATACCTTCTTTGGTGAAAACACTTCCGTTTCTCCCTGTGAGTTAACGATGAGAATTCGTGACATAGAAATAATTAGTATATATTTATGTCTATTATATACAGAAGCTCTTAAAAAGTCTAAAACACAAAAACCGATACTACGCTTAAAGAGGTACTCCAGTTAACCAAAAATTTCTGGCCGTGATATTGGATCCCGGTCGACGAATTAACAATATGTATCTTGTTAACTATTAGCAGCTCTCTTTTGTCTTACTCTATCCAATTTAGAAAGATATTTCTTGCGTAAACGCAAAGATAAAGGAGTTACTTCTAGCAGTTCATCATCTTCTATAAAGTCTAAAGCCTGTTCTAGAGACATCTGTACTGGTGGCGTTAAAATTATGGCCACATCAGAATGTTCTGTATGCATATTAGTTAACTGTTTGGCTTTGCACACATTTACTTCAATATCTGCCTCTCGATTGTTAGCGCCCACAATCATTCCTTCATATACTTGAATACCAGAATCTATAAACATAGGGCCGTGATTTTGGGCGATATTTATACCATAAGAACAAGCTCGT
>DAONFR010000027.1:0-5045 GCA_035403725.1 Minisyncoccota bacterium
AACATTTAGGAGATACGCCAGTTTAGCATGTTTAACTTTGCTTGTAAACCAAAAATTAGAATTATTCTTCTCCTTGGCTCTTGGGCGTACGAGTCTTTCTTTTAATAACTGGACGGGGAGAAAGAAGAGCCCAATCTTTTTCACTAGAGCCTTCTGCTTCGGAAACATTTTCATTTTCTTGGGGAGCAGTTTCTGCTTCTTCTTCGTTTTCTGGCTCCTCGGTTACCTCTTCTTCTTTGCCTGTCTCTTCCTCTACCTCTTTGACTCGATGGCGTGGTTTAGTCTCTGCAACCGGTTCATCCTCTTTTTCCTCTTCTATGGCTAGTCTTTTGGAAGTTAACTTCTGCTCTACTTTGGGCATAACAATAGTTAAGACGCCATTTTTACTAAAATTGGCTTTGGCTTTATCAGGATCAATATCTGTAGGCAAAAGAATGGTACGAGAGAAATCTCCGTAAAAGCATTCTTGATAATAATAATTCTTGCTAGAAATCTCTTGGCTGCGTTTTCTTTCTCCTTTAATAGTGACCAAATCGTGAGCTATAGAAATATCTAATTCGTCTGGATTGAGTCCAGCTATTAATGACTCAATAACTATATTATTACCATCAGCATAAACATCCACTGTCAGTTCCCCCTCTTCGGTTTCACCTGAATAATTAGAATTTTCAGCCACGCTTATTTTTTTAGTAAACATATGTATAATTTTTTATTTAACTACACTGTCATTATACCCAGTTAGTTACTTTTATTCAAATAAAACTTATTGATATTTTTTGTAAAATGGTTTAGTAAAATTCTTCCGAAGCCGTAAGCTGGTCTTTGGTTAAAACTTACGAAAATTTTTTCCTAATCGCGTTGCCTACAAAAAATGAGCTCTATCGTTTTTAAGGCGTAGGAGAATAAAAATTAGCGATAAAAATCATGATTAGTTAAAGGTTTGGGGTGGTCTTCCAAAACTTGGAAAAACCATAATAGCAAAATCGCTAGCATAAAAAGCAGTCCACCCAAGGGAATGATTAAGTTTTCTTGGGACGTGATTAGAGAATAATTAAAAATAGTGTGGACAACAACTGCTATACTTAGTCCTTCAAAAATCAGTTTAGTAACCTTACCAGCAGAGTATCCACGCTTCACCCCCCAACCCCAAGCGGTTCCTATAACAACGGCCAAAAGAGCGTGCAAAAAATTGGCCCCCAAGAAACGACCACCCACCAGACTCAAGAACTCCAGATAGTTAGTTTTATTTGCTGCCAAAGAGAAAACAGCGACTATATTTTCCAAACTAGCGAAACCCAATGCCCCGGTGACTAAATAAATCACCGGATCTAAGCACTCATCACAAAATGAGTTGCGTTTAATTAGCAAGTAAACCACAAGGAATTTGATTGATTCCTCAATGATGGCACCAGCAAAACACAACCATAGACTTCGCTGAAGCATTTGAGCTCCATCAAAAAGAGCCGCATTTTTGAGAAGCATTGATTCTAATAACCAAATAATGGGCCCCATCAAAAAACCGCTCAGATACACTTTTATCAACCATTTAAATGGCTCAGGATGTTTTCTATCTTGCCAAAGAAAAAAGGCTAACCAAAAAAGAATAGGTACAAGACTTAGGAGATTAAAACCGAGAGTGATGAGAATTTTTTCCATAAACTATTAAGAAATTTTGGGCCAGCTCTCCTTGATAAGCAAATCGTGTTTACCAGGTAGGAACTGCCAGATATACTCAGTAGCAAAAGGAATATAGGGATGCAAAAGTTTAAGAATATTGACTAGGACGTAATATAAAACATGATTAGTTTCTACTCCTGCCGATTTTTTGCTTTGTTCTAGATAAAGGTCACAGAAATCATGCCAGAAGAACTGATATAAATTTTGGAGACTTTGTCCAAAACGTTCTTTGCTTAAATCTGTTTCTGTTTGTTTAATAACTTTCTCTAACTTTTTGAGAATTTGCTTATCGTATTTATTCAATTTGGTAGCAATGGGCTTTTTATCGGAATAAACCTTGCCTTTCAAATTCAATAGTACAAAACGAGAGGCATTCCATAATTTATTTAAGAACTTCTTACCACTCATAATAAATTCTTCGTTGAAACGGATGTCTTGTACTCCTGTTGCCTGCCAGGTCAAACCAAAACGAGTAGCATCGGCACCATAAGTATTAATCAGCAATAGTGGGTCCACGCCAGTGCCAAGGCTCTTGGACATTCTCTTCCCTTCCTTATTCATGACAGTGGCATGAATATACACTTTCTGGAATGGCACCTTGCCGGTAAATTCCAAGCCCGAGTAAATCATTCTAGTAATCCAGAGGTGGAAAATATCACGAGCACTAGTCATGTAATTAGTAGGATAGAAAGTCTTCAAATCTCGGCATTTCTTATCAGCCGCTTTGTCGCCCGTCCACCCTAAAACAGCAAATGGCCAAAGGGCAGAAGAGAACCAGGTGTCTAGAACATCTTCAATTTGTAACCATTCATTTTTGCCACAATGAGGACATTTAGATTTTGGCTTATTGATAGAAACGACAGGATTTAATTGATTGGTATCACAGCTGCAATACCAAACTGGCATCCTATGTCCCCACCAAATTTGGCGAGAAATACACCAATCTTTAACATTCTTTAGCCAATCAAAATAAGTTTTTTCGAAATTCTTAGGTACAATCTGAACCTCTTTATTTTTGACAGCTTTAGCAGCCACTGTACCCAAATCTTGCATCTTTAAAAACCACTGATTAGAAATTTGGGGTTGGATTTCTGTTCCGCAACGCATACAAACTGGCAAACTCAAATCGTAGTCTTCTATTTTTTCTAGCAAGCCAAGGCTTTTGAGCTCTTCTATAATTTTTTCGCGTCCCTCTACCATTTTGAGCCCTTGGTATCTTTCGGGCACCACGGCATTGAAACGGCCATGATCATCAATCACGCTCACAGATTCTAAATTGTGTCTTTGCCCTATTTCAAAATCAATGGGACTGTGCGCAGGAGTTACTTTCAAAGCACCAGTGCCAAAATTTTTATCCAAAGCCTTATCAGCAATAATAGGAATTTCTTTGTTCATGATAGGCAGAATAGCAAAATCCCCTACCAAATCAGCATAACGTTCATCTCCTGGAGCCACGGCGATAGCAGTATCTCCTAACATAGTTTCAGGACGAGTAGTAGCCACTGTAATATAACCACCCTTTTTTAATGGATATTTGATATACCACAAACTGCTTTTTTCATCTTTATATTCTACTTCTAGGTCAGAGATACTGGTGTGGCATCGAGGGCACCAATTGACTACCCTATTACCTCTATAAATAAGACCTTTCTCATAATAATGGATGAAGGCATTTTGCACTGCTTTCTGATAAGTTTTATCCAGAGTAAAACGTAATCTTGACCAATCAGCAGACACGCCTAAAGTTTTGGCCTGTTCTAGGATAGTGTTCCCAGATTTTTCTTTCCACTGCCAAACTCGTTCTTCAAATTTTTCTCTCCCTAAATCAAAACGACTCAAATTTTCTTTGCGCAATTCTTTCTCTACCACATTTTGAGCAGCGATACCGGCATGGTCAATACCAGGAACCCATAAAACTCTATAACCCTGCATTCTTTTTTGTCTTACAACAATATCGGTCAAAGTATCTTCCAGAGCATGCCCCATATGCAGAGAGCCGGTAATATTAGGAGGGGCCATGGCCACTGTGAAACTTTTCTTTTTAGTTTGAGATTGTTTGTCAGGATTAAAGCAGCCTTTCTTTAACCAGGTAGTATAAATAGTCTTTTCAACTTCAAGCGGATTATAACTAGTATTTTCTAAAATATTTTTAGACATTTCTCTTAACTCTTCTTATTTTATTAAAAATCGTTTTGTTGTTTTAAAGCTTCACCTTACCTTTAAATTCAAATCTAATTGAGAATTTAAAATAAGCTTATTTTATTGTCAGATTAGCACAAACATCTAAATCCTGCCATCGACTTTTCGCTCCTTTTAGTTGTCGAAGGTAAGCAGCGGCCGCTATCATGAGACCGTTATCAGTGGTTAGTGCCATAGGCGGAGTAAAATATTGGATATTCGGCAATTCTTCTTTCAACTTAGCTCCCAAGGTTTCTCTTAATTTAGAGTTGGCTGATACTCCCCCACCAATCCAAACTGATTTTACTTTATTTTCTTTAGCGGCTCTCACTGTTTTGGTCACAAGTGTATCCACCACAGCATTTTCAAAAGAGGCTGCTAAATCCGCCACAATTTTATTGGGTTTTTTATTCGTATCGTAAGGTCTGGGTTTTATCTTAAGTTTTTGCACCGTATATAAAACAGCCGTTTTCAAGCCAGAGAAACTAAAATCATAATTGGGTTTATCAAGCATAGGTCGAGGGAAAGCATACTTAGTAGGGTCTCCGTAAGTCGCTGCTTTGGAAATAAAGGGTCCGCCAGGATAGCCTAAGTTAAGCAGTCGCGCTACTTTATCAAAAGCTTCTCCAGCTGCATCATCTAAGGTTTCCCCTAAAAGTTTATACTGAGTAAAACTCTTTAGATAAATAATCTGGGTATGCCCACCGGAAACCAGAAGACAAATAGCAGGAAATAATTTTGGAGCTGCTTGGAAATCAAAATCAATAAAGTTAGCAAATAGGTGTCCTTCTAGATGATTTACTCCTAAAAGTGGTTTATTCCAAAGACAACTTAAGGCACGGGCAAAAGTAACTCCTATAAGAAGGGCTGGTTTTAATCCGGGACCGTAAGTTACCGCAATTAGATCAACTTTAGAAGACAATTCTTCTAAAGTCATACCGGCTTGTTTAGCTAAACGCGTAATCACCGGAAAAATATTTTTCTCGTGTTCTCTAGCGGCTAAAATTGGTACTACTCCCCCGAATTTTTTGTGAACCTTGATTTGACTAGAAATGACACTGGCTATTTTTTTGAAGTGAGGCTCTTTTAAATCTCCTGTCGCTTCCACAAGCGCCAGAGCTGTATCATCACAAGAAGTTTCTATTCCAAGAATAAGCATGGGAGGGTAATAAAATGACTAATGTTTAATG
>DAONFR010000028.1:0-5022 GCA_035403725.1 Minisyncoccota bacterium
TCACCTTTAAAAATTGCATAGTTTGATAATGTCGAATTTGAATTGGCCTCAAAACGAACTCCCCAAGAATCATCCCCTTCCTGATTAATCGCTTTGTTGCGGGCTTTCTCTAAAGAGCTTACGACTTCTTTGGTATATGATTCTACTTGATCTCTTTTTATGGCTCCATTGTAAGAAATGGTTCCGGCTACAGTTAAAACTGTAGTCATAGCCATAACGACGAGAATTTCTAGTACGGTAAAGCCAGTAAAAGAATTCTTTAATTTCATAAGATTTTATATTGTATAATTTTAAAAGATCAAATGATTAATATTAAACTTCTTTTTGCAGTAATAAACTCATTAGATTTATTAGAATTGTCCAATTAATTGATACATAGGCACTATCATGGTTAAAGCTAATCCACCTACTATCAATCCAATAAATAAAATCAAAATTGGTTCTATGAAGGCTACTAACGTTTTTAGTGAAGATTCTGCCTCAGTCTTATAAAAATTAGATAAAGTCTCTAAAATATCTCCCGTATGTCCAGCTTTTTCTCCAACAGCGATTAAATTAGACAAGATACCGCTAAAAACTCCCTCCTTTTTAAAAGCATCTCCTATAGAAAGACCTTTTGTTCCTATGTTATGACTAATATTAACTAAAGCTTCGGAATATTTTTCATAACCAGTAGCCTGGGCCGTAATTTCCAAAGCTTTAATGATGGGCATACCGGATTTAATTAGACTAGCTAGCACTGAAGTAAACCGTTGCAAAGCCAAATTTTCTTGCACATGACGAGCTACAGGAATTTTGTTTAAAAAATTGCTAAACGCTTTTTTCCCTTTAAGAGTTTTGGAACAGTAAATTGTTATAGCCGTAGGCACAGCAATTATTATAGGAAGGAAGATGTAAAAATATTTGTTTAAGAATGTTGCAGCGGTTAAAACGACTTTAGAATAAGTAGGAATCTTACTTCCTGTGCTAGAAAATATCGTTCCTATTTTGGGCAAAATGAAAATCACCATAAATACAGTTATGGCCACTGATCCAATGATTAAAATAATTGGATAGGTTAAAGAAGATTTTACCTTTGAATTTAGTTCTGATTCTGCTTCTAAATCAGTGGAAACTTTAGCTAAAACAGCACTCAGCTGTCCAGATGACTCTCCTGCTTTAATTAAGTTGGTAACTACTAAACTAAAATATTCTGGGTGAGCCTCGAAACTTGTATAAAATGGCTTGCCTTTCTCAAGATTACTTCTCACTTCCAAGAGAAAACGTCTCACAGGTCCTTCACTGGAATCGGTTATTAAAATATCTATTGCTTTAAATAGATCTGTTCCTACTTGAAGCATCAAAGCCAAATATTTCACCAAAAATACCTTATCTTTTAGTGTTATGTTTTCTTTTCCTATATTGAAATTAAGACCTTTCTTTTTTGTTACTTGTTTTATAGCTATAGGGATCCATCCTTGCGAAGCAACATAATCCAAAACCGCAGAAGCATCTATAGCTTCATAATCTCCTTCTCTTGTGTTGTGTTGAGCATCTACGGCTTTATAGTGAAAAAGCATTGGCTAGCTTAATTTATAAATTTCTAATTTCTAAATCTATTTGCAACATAAAACACTAACCGTTCCAGAGCAAGAGGTAAGACTACTAGGTGCTCGATTTACCCAATAGGGTGATTTTAACCAACCGTTGCTATCATTACTAGTCCAACCAGCACAATCAGTAGAGTTATAGCTAGTAGATCCGGCTTCTGTATATAAACCAGAATTATATCTGCCAGTGCAAGTTCCGTCACCACATAAAAGAGCATCATTGATATGACCGAAAGCGTAGGCTAGTTCCCAATCCATGCATACATGATAACCAGAACAACCATTGGTCTGAATCCATGTCTCTATAGCTGCGTATCCGTTAGCTGGCGATGTAGCAAATAGGCCATTATGAGTAGCCGTAGTCTCTTTGACACTTGTTGGCCAAGACATAGTCCCACCAGCTGTAGCCGCCGTAGTCTGACTTGTTCCATCAGCAAACTTAATACCATTTCCAGCCCCTGTTATTTTGACATTTCCTGCCACTTCTAATTTTTCAGATGGACTTGTTCCTATACCAACACTACCAGAAAAGTTCCATGGGTAATTTGCTTGAACAACATTTACATCACTCAATAATATAGTTGCATAATCAACATTACTTGGATTATATAATAACAACCCACTACCAGTCCTGATACCGACATTTCCATTTATATCAAGTTTAGAAGTTGGTGAAGTTGTTCCTATACCCACATTTCCCCCACTAAAATTAATAGCTGCACCAGCGCTTGTGTTAGGGCTACTCGTTGGTGAGACCCAAGCATAAGAATAAAGACCGATTAAAATACCTAGAGCCAAAAGGCAACACACGCTAGTCCAAAAAAAGGGCTGTTGAAATAAATTTTTATTAGATACCATTATATAAATTTAAATTCTGCATTTAGCATTAGCATTATACCATGTTTAGAAAATCAATAAAAGTCAAAACCACGAAATTCAAATAACAAAAATCAAAAACGCCCTAATTTTTAGCAAAAAGGCGTATGGGAAGCAATTAATTTTTTAGAATTAGGAAAAATTATAGCTTAAATGCAGCTCTGGTATTGGCATAGGTAACAGCAGCAACTTCATCCTCGTTTATATTTTTTATCATCGATATCTTTTTAGCCATATACTCAACAAATTTTGGTTCGTTTCTCTGTCCCCTGAAAGGCACTGGCGCTACATAAGGCGCATCCGTTTCTACAAGTATTCTTTCCAAAGGAATCTCTTGTATAAGCTTGTCATAACGATTATCAAAAGTAATATAGCCATCAAAACCCAAATAAAATCCTCTCTTCAAAAATTCTTGGGCTTCATCTAGATTCCCTTGGAAAAAATGCACCACCCCTTTCGGCATTTTAGGTAGGTTATCCAATATCCCTAAAGCGTCTTTGTAAGCATTCAGTCCATTTCCTTCCCCATTCTTATTTCTTAGGTGCATTATGATCGGCAAATCATATTTTAACGCCAAATCCAACTGTATTTTAAACAGTTTCTTCTGCTTCTCTATTATTTGCCTTGTGGTGAGCTCCGCCGAACCATTCTGCTCCTCTTGAATTTCTGGACCCTGTTTAGAAATTAGACATTGGTCAACTTGTCCTGAACTCGCCGAAGGATTAGACATTAACTGTGTGTAGTCCAGTCCTCCTTCCCCCACCGCTACTACTTTTTTACTATGTACTAATGTATCTAGTATGGAGCCAATATTTTCTGGCACTTCACTAGCATATTCAGGATGAATTCCCACCGTAGCCCAAATATTTTTAGGATATTTATTTGCCAAGGCTACTGCCTTAACAGATTCTTCATAGCTCGGACCAACTGTAATCATAAAAAGACCGTTGGTTTCAGCCTTATTTATTATTGCCTCTCTATCAACATCAAATTTTGTGTCTGTTAAATGACAATGAGAATCAAAGAGAGCGACAACCATTAGTTATAAAGTTATAAATTTTTTAAAGGTGAAATCAAATTCGCGATTGCTTTTAGACCTTAGGGTTTGGTCTTTAAATTTTGAACTTCCTGTCTCTTCAGCTCCTGTTTAGACATTAGTCATTAGTCATTAGACATTGTGCTTATGCGTGCCTTGGAAATAATATTTCCGATTTTCTAAGAGAAACTGTCTTGTCGCTTAGACCATCTAGAAAGCTTGTGGTTTTATCCTCTAAGCCTAAGCTAGTAATGATTTTCACTCCCGTTTCGGGCATAAATGGTTTAAGTTGCCAACCGATGTTAGCTAAAACGTAAACCAGATTAGCTAATTCTATTTCTGCTTTTTCTTGGTCTACTTTAATCGTTTCCCAGACTTTGTTATCAGCTACGTATTTATCAGAAAACCTCACTAATTCCCATAAGATATCTAAAGCTTCGTTAAAATGAGCTGCTTTCATAGAGCCTGCAAGTCTTTCGGCATTATTCTCTACTAGGTTTTTAATGGTATCTTCAGTTTTGGCTAAATTTATTTGACTACCAAAAAGATCACCTAAAGTAGTTACTCGGCTTAAAAGATTTCCTATCCCTCCGGCTAAATCTGAATTATATCTTTCCCAAAAACGCTTAGCAGAAAAATCACCATCATCATAGGCAGAAATCTCATGAGTTAAAAAATAACGTAATGGTTCCACGCCATAGCTCTTGGCTGCCTCTATGGGGTCTATCACGTTGCCCAGGCTTTTGGAGATTTTTTCTCCTTCGGTGGTCAGATATCCGTGTACAAAAATATGATCAGGCGTTTTAATTTTAGCGGAAAGGAGAATGGCTGGCCAATATACGGCATGAAAACGAGAAATCCCTTTGCCTATAATATGCCAAATTTCATCGCTTTCTTGCCACCATTTAATAAAGTCTTTTTGGTCACCGCCATAGTTTAGGGCTGTAATATAATTGGCTAGAGCATCGATCCAAACATAAATAACTTGAGAAGGATCATTGGGCACTTCTATTCCCCAACCACCAGCCCTTTCTTTACTACGAGAAATACTAATATCTTCCAAACCAGATTTCAAAAGTGATAATACTTCGTTTTTCCTACTTTCGGGAATAATTTTTATCTTATCTGTACTGATTAATTCCAACAATTGATTTTGGTACCTTGACAGTCTGAAAAAATAATTTTCTTCTTCAATTATTTCTGGTTTTGTTTTATGCTCTGGACAGCAACCATCTACTAAATCACCTTCCTTAAGGAAAGCCTCACAGCCAACGCAATAGAGTCCTTTATAGCTTTTCTTGTAAATATCCTCGGGGTTAAGAGCTTGCCATAATTTTAAAACACCTGTCTTGTGTCTCTCTTCCGTGGTTCTTATATAATCATCATAAACAATTTCATAGAGAGGGTACACTTCTTGAAAATGTTTTGTATTACTATCTACAAAATCTCTCACAGGGATATTCGCCTGTTGAGCGCTTAAAACATTTTTTAAAGAGTTCTCATCACTCCCTGTTTGAAAGC
>DAONFR010000029.1:0-4931 GCA_035403725.1 Minisyncoccota bacterium
GGCTAAGGATATAAGACGTAATTTCTCTGGATTTGTTTTTAATACAGAGATTCCTCGTCAAGTACAATTAGCCGAAGCCCCTAGCTTTGGAAAAACTATTTTTCAGTATCGACCATTATCTGACGGTGCCCAAGCTTTTAGACAGTTAGCTCAGGAATTTATTGCGAGAGCAGAGGGCAATCAAATTTAAAGTGTAAAGAGAAAAACGTAAAAGAAGATTCTATAGAATTTAGAATAAATATGTGGTTTGAAAATTAGTAAATTGAAAATTATTTATAAATTGTAAATTGTAAATTGAACATTATTTTTACCCATGGACGACTACTCAAACGGTAATATAAACGGAACGAATTATTCAGACAATGGAGGCCTTGGAAAGGGATTACAATCCCTGATTCCTAATAAAATGCATCCTTCGACAAGCTCAGGACAAGCTCCTTCGGCAAATTTGGGACAAGATCTTTCTAAAAACTTAGGACAAGTTCCTTCAGAAATTTCAGGGCAAGCTTCTTCGGTAAGTCTAGAGAGAGATCCTGCCCCTATATTGGATGCAGATAATACACTGAACCAACCTTCTTCTATAGTTAGTCCTTTTATTGCCAACTCTTATGTTTCGCCTATTTTTTTAGAGGAGGATGTAGACCACAACAATAAAAACGATGTTGAAATAAATTCTGCCAATAATGTTTTTGATTTTAGTTCGCCTCCTCCCATAGATTCACAGGAAAACTTAACCAATAGTTCTCAGGTAGATTACTTTAAAGAACCTTTGACTAATGATCCAAAAGAGACAGAGGCAAGTCCTTTGAAGACGGACAGTTTTTCTGAAATAACAGAACCTAATTTCGTTAATCCCCTTAATACAAGCGAAACAGTTGAATCTACTCCTCCAGAAATTAAGACAGAGCTGGATCATGGGCAGATATTACCAAACGAAGAGGTTCCTATAAAGGCTGCTATTGGCTCTCCAGTTGAATCTAATCAGGACTTTAACGATATCAGGGGGAGAATATTTCAGATTGAAGTTGATAAGATTATTCCTAATACGCAACAACCTCGTCAGGATTTTAATAATGAAAGTTTGTGGGAATTAGCATCTTCTATTAAAGAATATGGTATTTTGGAACCGTTGGTAGTCAGCCGCCACGAGGAAGAGACGGAAAATGGTACCAAGGTTCACTATCAATTAATTTCCGGAGAAAGAAGGTTAAGGGCTTCCAAGCTTTTAGGTCTAAAGACTGTGCCAGTTATTATTAAAGAGAGCCTAGATGAAAAGCTTAAGCTTGAATTAGCTTTAATAGAAAATATTCAAAGAGAAGATTTGAATTCTATTAGTAAGGCTCGAGCATTTACCAGGTTAATGAGCGAGTTTGGATTATCCCAGCAAGCGGTGGCGACTAAAATGGGAAAAAGCCGTGAATATGTGGCTAACACTTTAAGGCTACTTCAATTACCTTATGAAGCTCAAAAGGCTATGGAGGAAGGAAAAATTAATGAAGGTCATGCACGCGCTATACTCCTTCTACCTAACCCTGAAAAAAGACGAGCTCTTTTGGGTATTATTTTATCTAAAAATATTTCTGGACGTGAGGCTGAAGAAATTGCTAAATCTTATCTCAGCCCAGAAATGCTTAGTCAGAAAACACGAGGGTCAAGAATGTCTGCTTCTATGGATAATTCGGATTTACAACTTAAAGAACTTTTGGAAAATATCTTCAAAACGAGAGTTGATTTCAAAAAGAAAGGAGAGCAAGGGGAAATCGCTATTAAGTTTTATAGTAAAGATGAATTAGAGACAATTCTTAAGACTCTATTGGCTAATAAAGATACTTTAGCCGAACAAGCGTCTACGAATGTTCCTCAGTCTGAACCTACGTCCAAGGCAGAAACCGATCTTCCAGAATTTGGAACGGTGTAAAACTTCCTTGAATCTAGAATCTGGAATGTGGAATATGGCTGCAGTTTAGACATTAGCCATTAGAAATTAGACATTATTGAATCTCATGCCTGCACCCACAAAAACAAAAGAAGAATTATATAAGGATTTAATTAAACACCTTAATTATTTAACCAAAGAAGATTTGGATTTTTTGAGCGGGGTTTATAATTTCGCCGTAGAAGCTCATGGCAATCAGGTGAGAAAAACAGGAGAAGCTTACATTTGTCATCCCTTAAGAACTGCTCTAGAATTAACGACCTTAAAGATGGATATGCCTACGATTGCGGCTGGTATTTTGCATGATACTATAGAGGACACAGGTATTACTGAAGAGGCGCTAAAAAAACAATTCGGACCCGAAATTGCTTTCCTAGTGAAAGGAGTTAGTAAGGTAGGTGGATTGAAATACAAGAATATTTCCGAAGAAGATAAAAAAGTGGAGAATTTCAGAAACATGATTTTGGCTATGGCTCAAGATATTCGAGTAGTGATTATAAAATTTGCTGACCGGCTGGATAATATGAAAACTCTTTGGGTATTGCCCAAAGAAAAACAATTGAGAATAGCTAAAGAAACTTTAGATATTTACGCTTC
This sequence comes from Minisyncoccota bacterium, assembly GCA_035403725.1. GTDB lineage: Bacteria > Patescibacteriota > Minisyncoccia > UBA6257 > JAVHQB01 > JAVHQB01. The sequence goes on from DAONFR010000029.1 coordinate 2,534, forward strand.
CATTGCTTACCGGTTAGGCATAGGAGTAGTCGGAGCCCAATTAGAAGATTTGGCGTTTCCTTATGTTTTTCCGAAAGAGTATCGTTTAGTACAGCAGCTAATAGGTAAAAAATACAAAGAAAAAGAAGATTTTTTAATTAAAACTGCACCAGAACTCAAAAAATATTTGGAGACTAATGGAATCAAAGTAAAAGAAATTCAATTTAGGGCAAAGCATTTATTTAGCGTTTGGCGTAAGTTGCGTAAGGAAGATATGGATATTAACCGTGTCTATGACTTGGTTGCTCTGAGAGTAATTTTAGCTACTCCTGAAGATTGTTATACCGCCTTAGGTCTTATTCATCATTTATGGAAGCCTTTGCCTACTCGGTTTAAAGATTATATAGCTTTGCCGAAACCCAATGGCTATCAAAGTATTCATACAACAGTGATTGCCGAGGAAGGACAAATTATTGAAGTTCAAATTAGAACAGAAGAGATGCATCAAGCAGCTGAATATGGTATAGCGGCCCATTGGTTTTATGGCGAAGCTAAAGAAAAAAAGTCTTATCGGAAAGGAGGGAAAATCGATTTTAAGGCTCTTTCTAAAATAGCTTGGGTTTCTCAGTTACAAAAATGGCAACAATCTTTTACTGATAGCTCTCAGTTTTTGGAATCGCTTAAGATAGATTTTTTTTCTGATAGAATTTTTGCTCTGACCCCTAAAGGTGACGTCATCGATATGCCAGAGGGAGCCACCCCTGTAGATTTCGCTTATTGTATTCACAATGATGTTGGTAATTCTTGTATGGGTGCCAGGGTGAACGGTAATATGGTATCACTAGATTCAGCTTTGAAGTCAGGAGATGTGGTAGAAATTATTACCAAAAGGGGTAAAAAACCATCTTCTTCATGGGTAAATTTTGTAAAGATGACAACGGTAAAAAAGAAAATCCAAGAGGAACTACGAAAGGTAGGAAGCAAGTAAATTTTTAAGGTAGGATTATCTAAAAGTCCAAAGTTTAAAGTCTAAAGTCTAAATAAAGTCTAAAGTTTAAAGTCTAAACATTAATAGAATTTAGAATGAATCGCAGTACTCTTACTAATTCGCTTCCGTTAATTGACGAAGGTGGGCGGCGGAATTAGACTTCAAAAAAGAACCCTTAGGGTTCTTTTTGATTAGTGCTCTTATACTTACAATTACGGTTGCTACACTTAATGACGGTATTGCCATTTTTAAGATTATAACTAGTTAAAGGATAACCACAGTCAGGGCATTTCTCACCAGTTGGCTTATAATTGGAAATAAAATCACAATCTGGATAGCGGGAACAACCATAGAAAGATTTGCCTTTTTTGCTACGGCGCATAACTACTTCGCCAATCTGACACTTAGGGCATTTAATGTTGAGTTGATTTTGTTTGAGAGTTTTAGTGTTCTTGCATTTAGGAAAGTTAGAACAGGCTAAAAACTTACCAAAACGACCAGTACGAATAATCATGGGCGATCCGCATTTTTCGCAGACTTCATCAGTTTTTTCTGTAGTATCAATCTTCACCACACTACTATATTTTTCATCTAGATTGGTTTTAAAAGGTCCATAAAAATCTCTGATAACTTTTATCCAATCGATTTTATTTTCAGCAATATCGTCAAAATTATTTTCAATGGTAGCGGTAAAATTGAAATCTACTATTTGCGGAAAATTGGTCTCCAACATTTCACAAACTTGAATACCTAAGGGGGTGGGGACAAAAGCTCGATTATCTTTTTCCATGTAATATCGGTTTTCCAGGGTAGAAATGATGGGAGCATAAGTGGAAGGACGACCAATGCCGTATTCTTCCAGAGTTTTTATAAGAGAGGCTTCATTATATCTAGCGGGGGGTTCTGTTTGATGTTCACTGACTTCAATTTCCTTTACATCTAAAGTTGATTGGACTTTAAAGATATTTGCCCAATTAGTGGGTAAAAAGTTTCCTTCTTCAGTACCGTTATTTTCTATTTTTAAATGCCCATCAAAATCCAAATGTTTTAGGGTACTATTGAAGATAAATTTATTACTATTAGTGACGGTTATTTCGAGGGCCACATTGGTATAAGTGGCGTCAGGCATTTGGGACATGAGAAAACGATTCCAAATAAGAGTATAGAGTTTGTGTTGGTCAGAGGAAAGAAAAGCCTTGAGGTCTGCGGGCGCCAATTGAGGATTGGTCGGTCGAATAGCTTCATGAGCTTCTTGAGCCAGCTTAGCTTTATTTTTATAAAAACGTCCACCTTTTACGGAATAAGCGGCTCCATAAGTTTTTACCAAGTAATCTTCAGCTGCTTCTATGGCGAGATTGGAAATATTCAGAGAGTCAGTACGCATATAAGTGATAAGACCAGTGAGCTTTCCGTTAAAGGAAATACCTTCAT
>DAONFR010000030.1:0-4560 GCA_035403725.1 Minisyncoccota bacterium
CTCGTCTAGAACATGATAGCTATAACGATACTTCTCTATAGCCTCTCTTAATTTAGCTATCCTTTCTTTAACTTTATCTAAACTGTCCATAATATTTTTACTCAAAGTCTATTTCAATTGAACGAGAAGTAGACCCAGAATGGCCTTCGGTAATAATTTGTTTATCATCGCACGTAACAGTTTCGTATTCGCCGGCACTGAAAGGCAAAGGTTCCTGACAAGCACCTCCGGCTTTTATATAATTGTACAAATTTTCTTCACTCGCTCTGTCGGCTAAATAAAAAGCCTTTAACGAAGCCACTGCATCATTAGATAATCTTATATCCCTGATAAAAATAGTACTTAAGCTAAAAGACATCACAACTGCACTGCTTAAAAGTAAAAGACTAAATAATAATACTTGACCTTTTAAATTATTTTTTGAATGAATAATCATACCTTAAGGAGAAAAATTCAAATTACGTGGAGTAACAGCCGTCTCTAAGCTGTAATCAGTCCCTGTTTTAGTATCAGTTGCTTTCAAGGTAATGATCACTGTCGGTTGTGCCCCTCCGGCCCCATAACCAATGTAAAATTTTAAGTAATCTACACTAATAGAGGGATCTAAAAGAGGTAAACTGTATCCATTACGTACAACTTGAATACTTTTATTTTTACTATCCGATTGACTATCCAATTTATAAGTTACTTGCTGATTCTTATAATCATGAAACATTAAAGAATTCCCTCCGTAAGGAAATGCGTCTTGAACGGTGAAATCATAATCATGAGCCATGCGTATATCTCTTCCCATGTAATCTAAGGCAAAACGAATATTATTTTCTGTTTTCAAAAAAGAATAAAGTTTTCTTTCCTGCCGAACAAAACTTACATAAATGGAACTTACCATTGTCACCACTACTAAAAACACTGTTATTGCCACTAATGACTCAACTAAAGTAAATCCTGGTTTATTTTTAGATAATTTTTTTATCATATTTATGGAGTAGGATTCAACCAATTATAAAGTTGGTCAGTAGCAGTCACCGTTTGCATCGTACCTTTAATACTATATTTTACTGTTGCAATCACTCTTAGGAGGTCTTTATGGCCAGCGTCGCTATCGATAGCGATTTGCCGCGAAAAAATACTGGGAGAACCACTGTAATATGAATAAAGATCCCTACTATCATCAAATTTCAGCGGTATTTCTCCTTCCTGAGTTATTGGAATTAATTGAATAATGCCACTATCATCTGCACTGATATTACAGCCGCCATTAATTTGGCTGCAATCTTTGTTATTCAAAAAGGTTTTAAAACCTTTGCCAGCTATAAAATCCGAGTCTCGCAGTGCTCTCACCTCTTCTATACCTTCTTGAGCTAAACTGGCAGCTGTCAAGCGTGCCTGCATAGCTGGAATAGTAGCTGTAGTCCTAATAAGAAGAATAAAAGCGCTTAATATGCCTACTATCAAAATAGCAACAGCTACGAGAGCTTCTATAAGACTAAATCCTTTTTTACAATTTAAATTTCTTTTAATCATTAATCTCCATTAATTTGTCCAATGGGAGTAATTTGTATATTCCTTATACTGGAAGAGTCACTGCTGCTATTATTATTTTTCAAAGTAAAAGTTGGGAAATCACTAACTGCTGTATTCAATTCTACTCTTGTATGCTCCTTGTAAACCATTGGCTCAGGGGCTAGGAAATAAACGCTAGAGCCGCTATTGGCACTGAGAGTAATTCCAGCTGGTAACTTTATTGTTTCCAAAGAAACTGGCGGATGAAGCGAAGTGCAGTCACCTTTATCGTCTCCTCCTAATCCACCTGGATCAGCCTTATTATCACAGGTCTGGGAAATAATGTCATAACTAGTATTATCACTATTAATACGAATGCCCCAACGTATCCACTTCCCTTCCAAGTTGTCATTAGTGTTTTTTGAATTGCTCATGGCCAAACTTTCGGCCCTCCTCAATTCAAATACCAATCTTTGTTCTGCTCTATTTAGATTATTTTGATTTTCATTACTACGAGAATAGCCAAAAATACCGGCTGTGATTATAGCCATCATGGAAATCGTCACCAGCAGTTCCACCAAAGTAAACCCAGCGTACTTATGTACCTTGGCCTGTTTACGTAATTGAATTTTAGATCGTGAGAGTATCAATTTACAAAATCAAAAAATTAGACTATCAATCCAAATATTTTAACATAAAACGCCAAAATATAATCTCCAGCCACAAAAACCAACAAACTGCTTATGGCTAAAAATGGGGCAAAAGGTAAAAGGCTTTGAAAACCTTTTCTTTTAAAGAAAATAAGGACAGTTCCTATAAGTCCTCCTAAAAGAAAGGCAATAGTTAAAACTAAGACGATTCCCACTGGACCAAAAGCCGCTCCTAGAAGAAGCCCTAAAATTGGGTCTCCGTAACCCATGGCCTTTCCATGAGAACCATAGGCCAAAAGACCTAAAACAACAAAACCTATTGCTGCTCCTATAAGGATACCTAGCCATTCATTACCGGCAAAGAAAACTGCTTCATTGGTACCCAAGAATTTTAGTCCTGAGCGCAAATAAAACCATTTAGTTTTGGTAAATGACAAAGCTAATTTCGTTAATAAGCTCAAAGCTAAAATGCCAGAAGCTGTATAAATAAATGTATCTGGAATAAGGTAATTTCTTAAATCAAAGATGGCAATGGCTATTAAGGCACTAAAAAATGCCAACCAAAAAGCTATTTGACTGCAGAGCATTATTTTCTCCCCTATGCCAAATGAAGCATATTTGAAAATAATGTCAACAAAGCTAAAACGTAATATGCGTCCAGTAATTAAAGCAAAAACTCCTCCCGTAAAAAGTTCATTCCAAAAATAGAAAGAGCTTATGGGTTGATGGCAATAACGGCACCTTCTTCTAAGGAATAAGTAACTAAAAACAGGCACCAAGTCCCAAGGACTCAGAGTATGTCCGCAAGTCATACAATGTGAGCGACCATTAAGACTTTCGTCTTTTTCTCCCCTCAGAATGGTTACATTAATGAAGCTCCCTATAATGGTGCCAAAAACGAAGCTAATGATAAGCCAAAACAAATTAGACATTTAAGATTTATTTATTCTCCCACGCAAAACTGTGGAGGGTTAGCTGCTTTATCACAACCGCAAGGAGCAGTACCAGCACTAGTAAGACTACTTTTTAAAAGATCGTCAGCATCTGTACCTTTTTCTAAGATACCTTGGACCCTATAAGAGGTAATTTTACCATTAATAGAGGCAGCTGGACAATAGTTAACAACGCTTTTATCACCAATAATTGAAGTTGCTTTGATTCTATCACTGGCACTAATATTCACATCGTCTGGACCCGTAGGATAAGAACCATCTGTATAGGCATTTTCCATTATAAGCTGAAGAGTATTAACATTTGAAATTACCTTAGCATTTCTGGCCTTGGAACGAGAAGAACCCATACCAGCTAAAATGGCACCTGAAAGAATAGCGATTATAGAAATAACAATAAGCATTTCTACTAGGGTGAAACCCTTTAAATTTTTCTTCATAATAAATTATTTTATTATTTATTAAATTATTTTTGTAAACTTATTTATCTCTTAAATATACTCCCTGCTACTTTAGAATTTAACTAATAGGAATTATGACCAGTTGTATAGGATTTTCCTATATTCCAAATTCCATATTCTAAATTCTTAAATATTCTGTTTGTTATTTTACGCTTTTAGCTTTTAGTTTTACGCTTTTACACCGTATTTGCTAGTTGATAGATAGGCATTAGAATAGCCCAAACAAGAAGGCCAACAAAGAGCCCAAGGATAATTATAAGCACAGGCTGGAAAACATCTAAGAGAGAAGCGAAAGATCTTTCGGTTTCGTCTTGATAATACTTAGAAGCTCGCAATAGTAAATCATCTACTCGGCCTGTACGCTCACCGACTGCCACCATTTGTGACACCATAACAGGAAATTCTACTGGATAATCAGCAATAGCTTGACTGATACTTTTACCTTGCTGAACTTTTTCTGCTAATTCGTGCCCCACTTGTTTATACAAAAAATTGCCTGTAGAATCTCCAGCTACCTCTAAGGCTGTGACTATTGGAATACTGCCCCTCACTAGAGTCCCGCAAGTTTCGGCAAAACGGGCTAAAAATATTTGTCTGTACATCTTTCCCAAAATAGGAACTTTTAAAAGCCAATAGCCTTTAAATTTTTCTCCCTCGGCCGAAGACAAATAATTTTTAATGATCCAGGCAATACCCATCAAAATAACTAAAACTATGATACCCCAATTGGCCAAAAAGTGTCCCATATTCATAAGAATTCTAGTAGCCAATGGCGGTTTAGCTTCAAACTCACCAAAAATGCTCGACATCTGCGGGGCAATAGAAATAGTGATAAAGGCGCCTACTACCACAAAGGTACTTAAAACGAATATGGGATAAACCAAAGCACTCTTAGCCCGAGCGTTAAGTTTATATTCATGATCAGCATAATCAGCCAAATAGCCGAGAGTCTCTTCTAGCCTACCTGATAATTCTGCTGACCTGACCATTTGGATA
>DAONFR010000031.1:0-4549 GCA_035403725.1 Minisyncoccota bacterium
TGCCATTCACTTTAACTATATCGCCTGTTTTAACTTTAGCGCCTAATTTGACTACCTTGCCGTTGATAGTGACCACACCGTCGCGAATATAGTTTTCAGCTGCTCGCCTAGAGCTTAAACCACTTTCAGCTATATATTTATTTATTCTTGTATCCATTTTAATTTAAAGTGATAACTCTTTAATTAGAGTATTAACTAAATGAGCGGCGGGAGCAGTTGGCTGGTCTATAAGTGTTTTGGCGGTAAGATAACTAAAGTTCAAGTCATAAACCGGACGGTCAGTCTCATAAAGAATGCCAGTATTAATATGTTTATTGTCGCGAGCATACTTCAAAGCCGCTTCTAGGTCATGATTTTCCTTGGTTATCATTTTTATTTTTTCTCCATAATAGGCAGTATTTTCTACATGGTTAAAAGTAATACATACCTGTTGAATGTCTACAAGAGAAAATCCTTTATGATTCAAAGCTTGCTTAAAAATATTAACCAATTCTACTAAATTTCCAGAATATCCTTGAGCAACAAAAGTAGCTCCAGAATCTAAACTAAGAGCCAAAGGATTTAGGGGCTCTTTAACTTCCCCTGAAGGAGTAGTTTTACTTTTGTAGCCGAGAGAAGAAGTAGGTGAAGCTTGGCCGGTAGTTAATGAATAAGAGTGATTGTTGGAAACAATTTGAATAACATCAACATTGGCTCTACAAGAATTGAGCAAATGGTTTAAACCTTCCCCATAAACATCTCCATCACCAGCGATAGCAATAACTTTTAATTTGGGATTAGTCAATTTGATGCCTGTGGCTACTGGCAAACTTCGACCATGAAGGGAATGAAAAACATACCCTTTAATGCTGTTGGCCATATTGCCAAAACAGCCAATACCATACACCAAAGCCAAATCCTTGGTTTGGATATTACTTTCAGCTAATGCTTGCTTCAACGCTCCCCAAATAGTCCAACCGCCACAACCGGGGCACAAGACGGGGCGGACAGGGGTATTATATGAATCTATTTTATATGCCATAGGAAGGGTTGGATTTTAATTTTTCCTGAGTGAGAAAGTCTAAAATTTCTTGTCTAAAGAATGGTCGACCATCATATTTTAAGAGTTTATTTTCCATCTGAATACCAGTTTCTTCTGCTAATAATTTACCGAATTGTCCAGTGTAATTCTGCTCTACCAAAATCAAGTAATTATATTGTTTTAAGAGGGATTTTATTTTCTCTACTGGCAAAGGATATAAATAGTTGAAATGAACATAATTAATAAGAACGTTACCGAGCTGCTTATTGGTAATTTTAAATTGATTGGCTTTTAAAACATCTAGAATAGTTCCCCAATTTGAACCCCAGCTAACTATACCGATTTTGGCTTTACTAGGACCATAAACTTTTGGTAAAGGAATGCTATTTCTTAAAGTTTTCTCCTTTAGCATTCTTTTCCTCATTTGTTGATTTCTATCGTCAGTATAGCCCTCAACAGAATAACCAAATTCATTGTGTTCGTCGCTATTGGCAATAAATTCACCGTTAGCCATTCCAGGAATAGTCCTAGCTGATATCCCATCAGCTGTTAATTCATAACGTTTATAATTTTTAGGAGTCTTTTTTAAAAGTAGCTTTCCCCTATTAATTGTTTTAACAATATTAAAATCAGTAGTATCAGTACTAATCTGACTTTCGCCCAAATATTTATCGCCTAAACAAAAAACCGGACACTGATAAACATCGGCTAAGTTAAAAGCATCTTGCGTTAATTGAAAGGCTTCCGAAGGGTTGCCAGGAGCTAAAATCACTCTAGGAAAATCACCATGGCCACTGTGGGTAATAAACTGCAAATCATCCTGACCAGTCCAGGTAGGAAGCCCAGTGGCTGGTGAAGAACGCATAGCCTCAACAATAACAACTGGCGTCTCCGTCATTCCCGATAAGGAAACCGCTTCATTCATAAGGGCAAAACCACCGCCAGAAGTGCCTGTCATGGCCCTGACCCCCGCTGTACTAGCGCCTAAAGCATTATGAATAGCGGCTATTTCATCTTCAGCCTGGTGAACGATTATCTTGGCATCTTTTTCTTTGGACTCTAAATATTCCAAGATAGACGTGGCCGGCGTCATTGGATAAGCAGCATAAAACTTACAGCCTGCTTGAATGGCTCCAAGGGCTATAGCTTCATTACCGCTAATAAGGGCTTTAGCAGTTTTTGTTACCGCTTTAATTTCTGAGATAGCACCATATTTAGAAGCCACATATTTATATCCTTCTTCAATGGCTTTTACATTATTTTCAAGAATTTTAGCAACATCAGCTTTGTTTTTGCTTCCATCACCACCTAATTTTTTATTTAAGACCTGTAATAATTCTTTGGGAGTAAACTTCAAGCCCAAAAGAGCTAAACTTGCTCCAATAGCCAAACTATTCTTTAACAAAAAATCGAGATGAGCCTGGTCAAGAATTTCTTTAAACGATAAAGAGATAACAGTGATATCAGAACGCTTTGGTAATATACAGGAGCTATCACAGATTACTACTCCGCCTTTTTTGAGCGAAGCTAAATCCATGTCTATGGTTAGTTGGTCAAAGGCGATTAAAAAATCTATGTTTTTATCGATAGAACAAATCGGGTTGTAACTAAATTCCACTTGATAAGTATTATGTCCACCCCGAATCAGTGAAGGATATTCCGGATAAAGAAAAACATAATACCCCTTTGACATAAGAGCGTAAGCAAAAAGCTGCCCAACGGTTTTTATGCCATAGCCAGCCGGCCCACCAACTTTCCAACTTTTAGTCATAACTATTTGGATAATAATTTTTTAATCTGTCTAGCCATTTCCAATTCTTCGTTAGTAGGAATGACTAAAACTTTCGCTCCTTTAGGAAGGTTCAAATCTTTAATAATAGTTTCTCTTGTTAAGGGTTTACCACTACCGACAGTACCACTAAAGACTAAAGCGTCGATATTCCCTAAAACAGCTAAATAAGCTCCGATCTGCTTTCTTAATTCATAGGTGAAAACTTTAAAAGCCAACTCGGATTGATGGTCGTGTTTTTCTACCCCCTCTAATAATTGCAAAAATCCTTTTTGACCGCTAATGCCCTTCAAACCGGAATCGTGATTAAGCATTTCACCTAATTCCTTAAGACTTAAATGATAGTTTTCACAGATATAAAGAAGCACGCCTGGATCAATGTCTCCACTGCGAGTAAACATAGGCACTCCTCCGATAGGAGTAAAGCCCAAGCTAGTATCAATTGGTTGGCCATTTTTAATAGCTGCAACTGATGCGCCTCCACCCAAATGAAGAGTGATTAAATTACACTGATTAATGGGTTTACCTAATTGATGGGCGGCTTCTTCACTAATATATTGATGAGAAAGGCCATGAAAACCAAAACGTCTTATCCCCTTTTCAAAATATTTATAAGGGAGAGGGAATACTTGTGCTTCTAAGGGCAAATCGTGAAAAAAGGCGGTATCAAAAATAGCAATATTTTTTGAACTAGGAAAATATTTTAAGGCTAGTTTGATATAACCCAAATTATAGGGATTATGTAAGGGGGCTAACTTATTGTATTTAGCTAATTTAGTTAAAATAGTTGGCGTTACTATAGTTGGCTTATAAAATTCATTGCCACCGTGAACCACTCTGTGGCCAACAGCTTTAACTTTGCCTAAACTGTTAGCGGTTTGCTGTAATTCAAGAAAAATCTTTTTTTCTTCTTTTAATCTTTCCTTACCTGTGGACTCAATAGAAAAGCCACCTTCTTTGAGCAGGTTAAAGTTAGCATTATCAAAGATTTTGTATTTTAAAGAAGTGGAACCGGCATTAATTACTAGAATAATATCCATATAAGAGAAGTTATGATTTTAATATTTGTCCTACCTGTTTCTGAGCAATTCCTGCGGCATTACCTTCATCTGTATCCAGATGTAAAGCCAGAGTGGCCCAATCGTCAATGCGCACAATGATATTTTTGAAAATCAATTTTCGTTGTCCGGTAATTTCACAAGCTACTGGCTGGTTATTTTTCAAACCATATTTAGTAGCAATATCTTTAGGCACATGTAAATGCCTTTGGGGAATAATAGCTGCTACCGAGGTTTCTCCAAGTGAGGTGCTAATTTTGATTTTAGGTACATCCTTAACATCCCCTGATAACTTAATCGGAATTTTATATCCGAGCATATAGGCATCACTTAAAGACAGCTCTATTTGGGATATGTTTCTTAGCGGTCCTAAAACCCTTAGATTAATTTGTTTCTTATGATCCTTAGAAAAAAGCACTACAAAAGAATCGGAAGCAAATTGTCCTTTCTGGGAAAGAGCAGAGACCGGTTTAAGGGCTGCTTCTTTCCCGAACAGTTTGATAAAATCTTTTTGGTTTAAATGAACATGCCTTGCGCTAATTTCGATAGGCGCTTTAAATAGTTTTTCGTTTTCCATTAGTATCTCAAATTACATTGCCAACCAACCACCATCGCCTGCATAAACAGAACCAGTAACATAACTAGCTTCATCGCTAGCTAGAAAACAGAAGATATTAGCCA
>DAONFR010000032.1:0-4474 GCA_035403725.1 Minisyncoccota bacterium
AGAAATTAAAAGGTTAGGTCTTAAAATAGGTGATACTGTGGTAGTTACCAGGGCAGGAGATGTCATTCCTAAGATTACAGAAGTTCTCTTAGATCTCCGCACTGGACAAGAAAAAGATTTCGTTATGCCGACTGAATGCCCCGAATGTCATACAAAAGTGGTTTTAAGCACTGATAATATTTTAACTATTTGTCCTAATAAACATTGCCCTGCTCGCGATAGAAACCGTCTTTACCATTTTACTTCCAAGGCAGCTTTTGACATTAAAGGTTTGGGGCGAAAAATTTTGGACAAATTAATCAATGCTGAGCTGATTGAAGATGTTGATGATATCTTTACTTTAAGCACTGATGATTTCAAAAGCTTGCCTGGTTTTGGTGATTTATCGGCCTTCAATCTTATTGATACGATTACTAAAAAGAGAAGCATTAGCTTGGAAAAATTCTTAGTGGCTCTCAGTATTGGTCATATTGGTGATCAAAACGCTTATTTGGTGGCTGATTATTTAACCAAACAAGCTGAGTCGCGCAAGATAGCTATAAAATCACCAAGAGATATTTGGTTAGTTGGCACTCAGATAGATACACAAGAGTGGCAGACTATTAATGCTTTTGGACCAAAGATTGGGGAGAGTTTGGCTGATTATTTCTCTCACAGTGAGAACCAAGAGCTTTTAGAAAAGCTGAGTTCTAACGGGATAACTCTCACCTTAAAGACAGTTAGTCACCATTTAGTTTGGCATAACTTTTCTTTTGTTTTTACTGGTACTCTTGAGCAAATGAGTCGTGACCAAGCCGAGAATGAAGTAAAAATTTTGGGTGGTAAAGTTAGCGGTAGTGTTACTTCAAAGACTAATTATTTAGTGTATGGGCAGAATCCAGGCAGTAAATACACTAAAGCAATAACTTTGGGTATAAAAATGCTAGCGGAACAAGAATTCCTAGAGCTATTAGCTAAAGCAAAAAAAGAGTCTTAATCTAGTTTGCAAAGATATATTAATTATAGTATGCTAACTTTAATTTAAAGTAGCCTGTTTTATGTTGGACAAACAAGAAATTAATCATTTGGCAGATTTGGCTAGATTGAATCTAACCGAAACGGAAAACGAATCACTTCAGAAAGACCTGGATGGTATTTTGAATTATGTTAATCAGTTGGCTGAAGCCAAAATTGATGATTTGCCGGATGCTTCCATTGGCTTAAGTGAAAACGCAGTAAGAGAAGATGACAACCCTGTAATCAACAGCAGTTTGGCTCAAAATATTGTTGAACAGTTCCCTCAAAAAGAAGGACGTAGTCTTAAAATTCCTCCAGTATTCTAAATATGATTAAAGAAATTCATCAAAAACTAGTAAATCACGAAGTAACAGTCAGTGATTTAGTTAAGACTTATAGTGACAATCTCCAAAAGCATAACGGAGAATTAAATGCCTATTTGTCTATTAATGAAGGGGCTCTTTTAGAAGAGGCAATACAAAATGCCGAACAAATTTTAAAAAATAATCCTGAAGAGCTTTTGGCGGGTATCCCTATTGCAGTCAAAGATAATATTTTAGTGAAAGGTTTAAAGGCTACCGCTGCTTCAAAAATTTTAGAAAATTATGTGGCAGTAGAAGATGCCACCATTATTGGAAGATTAAAAGAAAGAGGAGTAATTATTTTGGGGAAAACCAATTTGGATGAATTTGCCATGGGTTCTTCAACAGAACATTCAGCTTTTGGTCCCACTCACAATCCTTATAATTTAGATTTAGTGCCAGGAGGTTCTTCTGGCGGTTCGGCCGCTGCTGTAGCAGCTGATTTGTCGGTGGCAGCCCTTGGCTCAGATACTGGAGGCTCCATTAGACAGCCAGCTTCATTTTGTGGAGTAGTGGGTTTTAAACCAAGCTATGGTGCGGTCTCGCGCTATGGGCTATTAGCTTTATCGTCTTCATTAGATCAAATAGGGCCTCTGGCAAAAAATGTTAGTGATTGCCAAACTATTTTTGCAGCTATTGTAGGTAAAGATCCTAAGGATGCCACTACTGTTTCTTTACCTCCAGCTGCTCCTTTAAAAGATTTAAAATCAATAAGAATAGGCTTACCGAAAGAATATTTTGTAGAAGGAACAGATAGTGCAATCAAAAATCAGCTAGAAAAATTAATCAATCAGTTGAAAGCAGCTGGAACCTCAATAGAAGAAGTTAGCTTACCTCTAACTAGTTTGGCTTTACCCTGTTATTATATTATTATGCCGGCAGAAGCTAGTTCCAATTTAGGCAGATATGATGGATTGCGATATGCTAATAAGGAGGGTTTTAAAGACGGTGAAAACTTACTAGATTATTATCTGAGAAACAAAGGAACTGGTTTTGGCAGTGAATCTCGCAGAAGAATTTTATTGGGCACTTATGTCCTATCGGCTGGCTATTATGATACTTACTATAAGAAAGCTCTTCAAGTGCAGGAAGCTATCAGGCGCGATTTTGATAGAGTCTTTAAACAAGTAGATTACCTTATTACCCCCACAACTCCTACGCCGGCTTTTGCCCTGGGAGCTAAAACCGATGATCCAATTTCTATGTATTTGGCTGATATTTTTACCGTCTCGGCGAATTTGGCAGGAGTGCCAGCCATTAATCTAAATGGGGGATTTAATCAAAATGGTCTACCTTTAGGTATACAGCTTATCGCAGGCAGGTATCAAGATTTTTCTTTACTTAATTTCAGTGAGCAAATTGAATCATTGCTACAATCCTAGAAGGTTAACAAAACATCATGTCTTTCAATTTCTTTTCTTTACTTAAAATCCTGAGTCTTCTTTTTTCTTTGTTTCTTGTATGGAGAATAATGGTTTATTATAAGAAACTGGATTTGTGGCATAAAAAAATTAATAATTGGCGAGAAGTTTTTTGGCTTAACCGTACCCCATTAATCATCCTAAGGAGGAGATATCAAAAAGCGGAGAAGCTGATGAACTCAAATAACAGAGCGGCTTGGCAGATTGCGCTCCTTCAAGCCGATGGTATTGTTAAAACAGTTATTGGAGAAATTGGTTACAGGGGGAAGGATCTGTCGGAAATGTTAGGCAGACTATTACCCGAAGTGTTGGACGAAGAAACAAAATTTAATCTAAAGCTTGCCAACCAAGTTTGTCATCAAATAGTAGAAAAGCAATACTCACTTGATCGCTCAGAAGCTCAGAAATATTTGTTTATATATAAAGAAGGTTTAGAAAAATTAGGCATTAAAATATCCTAGCTGAAGCTAGGATATTTTAGTTAATGGCTTATTTAATTTTCCAAAATTCGTGTTTACCGATTTTTAGAATATCACCAGCCTGATAGGTAGGTATTTTGTCCCAATCTTTACAACTTACTTGATTGATGGATACGGCATTTTGCTCTATTAATCGCCTCGCAGCGCTTTTACTTAATTCTGGTTTGGCTGTTAGGACTATATCAATAAGATTCGAATGAGTTTTTATTTCTACAAAAGTCATTTCTCCTTTTAAGTCTTTTTGACTAAAGACTTTCTCAAAACGATCCTGAGCTGCAGCGGCTTTTTTATTGTCATAATTTAGTTCGGTGATAAGAAACGCTAAGCGACTTTTAGCTTCTTTGGGATTGAGACCGTCTAAAAGTTGCTTTTTAATTTGGGCTAATTCATTATCAGGAATATTGGTGCATAATTCAAAAGCGTTCAAAAGGATGGTATCAGGCCAGGCCATAACTTGGCCGTACATGTCATCAGGCGAGGCATCCAAGCTTATAATATTACCTTCCGTTTTACCCATTTTCTTTCCGCTAGGGTCAGCTAAGAGTTTAAGGGTGAGAACGAATTTCTCTTTGTGATTTAACTCTTTAACCAAATTGCGTCCGCATAACATGTTAAACGTTTGGTCGTTACCACCAATTTCCATATCAACATCCAAAGCCACACTGTCGTAAGCCTGGGCAAGGGGATAGAAGAATTCATGTAGATAAATGGGCTTCTGTTCGGTTAATCTTTTTTGAAACATATCTCTTTCTATCATCTGCTGAACAGTGAAATGAGAAGCGAGACTGATTAAATCTTTAAAATTGATTTTATCATGCCAGGCGTGATTGTATTTGACCAGGGCAGGATTGGAACCGGTAAATTTCAGGTAGTGACTAGCTTGGAGTTTGAAGAGGCGGCTGTTTTTTATTACCTCACTTCTAGTTAGCTGAACCCGAGCGGCTGTTTTATCTGTGGGGTCACCAATCATCCCTGTAAATGAACCAATAAGGAAGATTATTTGATGTCCCAACTTTTGCAGCTGGCTCAATTTTTCGAGAACAATCGCATTGCCAATATGCAAGGATTTGGCGCTGGGGTCGAAACCTGCATAAATACGTAATTTCTTTCCACTCAAAAGAGCCGCTTTTAAAGCTTCTTTAGTAGGATAAATATTTTCTACGCCGCGAGTAAGCACAAACTCGATATCTATGGGGTTAGTATTAATGGAATTCTT